>JAQGHP010000342.1 GCA_028288775.1 Phycisphaerales bacterium
ACCCGGGGGAGACGGCAGGGGTGAGGGGCCGAGCGTAGGACGGCGCTGATCGCGAATTCTGTAGGGTCCGCATTGCGGACCGTTCGCGCGCTGCTCGCGATGGAATGGTCCGCAGTGCGGACCCTACACAAGCTTGGATCGTGTGCCGAACGCAACTCAAGGCCACGCCCCTCACCCCTGCTCTCTCCCACGAGTACGAGGAAGAGGGGACAGTGCGGCCTGCGGCCCGACAGGCCCCGGCTCTGAATATTTACCGAGCGGGACACGGGCGGGCCGCCCGTGCCACGGAAAGTCGTTCGGCGGCCCCGAACCTACATCACTCCCCTGCCGTCATCGCGGTTTCGGCGGCCTGGGGGGCGAAGCCCCTTCTCAGGGTGTTTTCGGTGATGGTCCGGGGCAGGAGGAACTGCGGCAAGTAATCGGGGCCGCCGGCTTTGGAGCCGGTGCCGGAGAGCTTCATGCCGCCGAAGGGTTGGCGGTCTACCAGTGCGCCGGTGATCTTGCGGTTGATGTAGAGGTTTCCTACACGGAACTCTCGGCGGACGCGCTCGATGTGCGCCGGGCTGCGGGAATAGAGGCCGCCGGTGAGTGCGTAGGGTGTGCCGTTGGCCAGGCGCAGCGCCTCGTTCAAATTTGCGGCTCGCATCACCGCCAGCACCGGGCCGAAGATCTCCTCCTGCGCCAGGCTGCTGGTCTCGGGGACATCCGCGAAAATCGTCGGCGGGACGTACGCGCCGTGGTCTGCCAATTCACCCAAATCGGCTTCATAGGCCAGACGGGCTTCGTCCTTGCCTTTGGCGATTGCTCCAAGGATGCGCTCGCGCGCTTCATCGTCGATGACGGGACCCACAAACGCGCCCGGATCCTGCGGCTGCCCGATCTTCAAACTGCGCGTCGCTTCGACCAGCCGATTGAGAAATTGGTCATAGATTGCATCCAATACGATCACACGGGAACAGGCGGAGCACTTTTGGCCTGCGTAGCCGAAGGCGCTGGCGACTGTGCCGTGGACGGCTTCGTCCAGGTCGGCGTCGTCGTCGACGATGATCGCGTTCTTCCCGCCCATCTCGGTGATAACCTTCTTTACCTGCTCCTGGCCCGGCGGGGTTTCGGCAGCTTGTCGCTGGATCATTAATCCCACCGCGCGTGAGCCGGTGAAGGCGATCATCGCAACATCGGGGTGCCCGACGAGCGCGGGGCCGATCTCTTCGCCGACGCCCGGCAGATAGTTCACTACGCCAGGAGGGAAGCCTGCCTCCTCGAACACTTCCATCAGCTTGGCCGCGATGATCGGCGACTGCTCCGCCGGCTTCATGATCGCGGTGTTGCCGGTGACGAGGGCTGAGACCGTCATCCCGCAGAGGATCGCGAGCGGGAAGTTCCAGGGGGCGATGGTGACGACGACTCCCCGGGCGTCGTAGAAATATTGATTTTCCTCCCCCGGCACGTCCCGGTGCTGTGGCGTGGCCAGGCGCAACATCTCGCGGCCGTAGTAGTCGCAGTAATCAATCGCCTCGGCCACATCCGCGTCCGCCTCGCGCCATTGCTTGGCGGTTTCGTATACCTCGCACGCGGCAAGCTCCCATCGCCGACGGCGCAGGACGTCGGCGGCGCGAAAGAGGAGCCGTGCGCGTTCCTGGGCGGGCGTATCGCGCCATGCAGGGAAGGCTTGTTTGGCGGCTTCAATCGCGGCGCGGGTCTGCTCCACGGTTGCCGCTGCGGCGCGGCCGACCAGTTGCTTTCGATTGGCGGGATTGTGCGAGTCGATCCATTTGCCGCTTTCGCTTTTCTGGCCCGCGATCACGATCGGGAATGTCGAGCCGAGTTGCCCGGTGATCGATCGCAGCGCATCTTGCATTGCCGCTCGGGTTTCTTCCCGACTGAAGTCGGCCAGCGGCTCATTTCGGAACGGCGCGGGCTGCGCGTGGCCGTTGCCATTTGTGCCCGCGGATTTTGACTGTGCCGTCGCACGGCGGCGGCGGAGGGTTTCCAAGGGGTTCATCAGGAGTTGCTCCTCGGGCGCGTTCTCGTGGAAGCCGGCCCGCAAGAAGGATTCGTTGCTCGTGTTCTCCAGCAGTCGGCGGACGAGGTATGCCATGCCGGGGAGAAGCTGGCCGAATGGCGTGTAGACGCGCACGCGATGGCCCATCGCGACCAGCGCCGCCTTCACGGGTTCGGCCATGCCGTAGAGCATCTGGAATTCGTAGCCGCGATTAGGGACGCGATGGTGCTCGGCCAGGGCGATGGCGTGGGCGATGCTGCGGATGTTGTGGCTGGCGATGGCGGGGCGGAGCAGGTCGTGATGTTCCATGAGGAACGCGGTCTGCGCCTCGAAGTTCGCGTCCGTTTCCGGCTTCTCGCTCCAGACGGGGACGGGCCAATCGTTTTGGCCGGCGATGACGGTTTCGTAATCCCAGTAGGCGCCCTTCACCAGCCGCACCCAGATGGGCGTGCCACGTTGTTTTGCCCAGTCGGCAAGTGCCTGCAGGTCATCGCCCGTGTCACGGAGATACGCCTGAATGGCGATGCCTACATCCGCCCAGTCGCGGAATTCCGCCTCGGCGAACACCTCGCGGAAGATGGCCAGCGTGGCGTCCTTGAACGCGTACTGCTCCATGTCGATGTTGATGAACGCGCCGCGCTGGCGGGCGAGGCGGAGGATCGGCCGCAGGCGATCGAGCACGGCACGGCCGGTGCCTAGCGGGTCGATCGGATCGAACTGGCTGTAAAGCGAGGAGAGTTTCACCGACACGTTGACGGGAGGGATCGGCCCGTAGGCACCCGCGTCAACGAGATCGATCTTGGCCCAATGGCCTGCACGGTCGGTAAGCCCGGCGACGAGGTCGAGATATTGGCGCTGGTATTGAAGGGCCTCTGGCGCGGAGAGAACGGCTTCGCCGAGCAGATCGATTGTGAAGCCCAGGCTGCGGGCGCGGAGCTTTTCGATGGTTTGGATGGCCTCGGGCAGATCGGTGGCCGCGATAAATTGCCGGGCCATGCGGCGGGCGCTGTAGCGGGTGAAGCCCGCCATGGGCCCCGCCAGCCACCCCTTCTGCGGGATGCGCCCCACCGCCCACCCCGCGGGCATGGGCAAGCGCGTGCGAACACTGGTCATGTATTCGCGGAGGTGGGCGTTGATTTGCTGCGGCGTCGAAAGGACGGGGAGGACGTCGATGAAGCGGAAGAGCTGGGCTTTGACCTGCTCATCCCGCATGCCGAAATTCATCAGGCGCTGTTCGAGCCAGGAGCCGCTGGGGATGTCGCGCTGGGTGCGGAGGCGCGCGAAGATTTCGCGTCCGAGTTCATGCGTGCGGGTGTCGAGGTCGGTGGTCATCGTCATCATTGCCCGATGAATCTTAGGGCGGAGATTGGGAGAATCGACGGTGTTCGACATGGTCAGCGGAGGTGACCACGCCTAACCGGCCATGTGGAACCCGCCATTTACGTGAAGCACCTGGCCGGTGATGTAGTCTGCGTGCGGGGAGCAGAGGAATAGTGCCGCGTCAACGATGTCCCCGACTTTTCCAATGCGCCCTGCGGGGAGCTGCTCGAGGAATTTTTTGGCGACTTCCTCGGGCATCGCGCGGGTCATGTCGGTGTCGATGAAGCCGGGGGCGATGGCGTTCACCGTCACCTGCTGGCGGGCCAATTCTCGCGCTGCCACCCGCGTAAGGGCCATGATCGCGGCCTTGCTGGAGGCGTAGCTGGCTTGGCCGAAAAGGCCCAGGCTGCCAGCGACGGAGGCGAGGTTTAGCACGCGCCCGCCGGGACGGAGCATGGGGGACGCGTGCTGAATGCAGTGGAAGGTGCCGTTGAGATTGATGTTGAGAACGGCGTTCCAATCATCGGCGGAAATCTTCTTGATCGACCGGTCGCGGATGATGCCGGCGTTGTTAATGAGGATGTCGAGCCCGCCGAGCTCGCGCTGCACGCGGTCGAACATGGCCGCGACCGCGGCGGGGTTGCTGACATCTGCCTCGATCACCAGCACATTCTTCAATCCCGCGGCCACTTGCCGCGCCTCGGCTTCATTGCGGCCTTGGGGGTCGGCCACGTAGTTCACCACGCACCGCGCGCCGAAGCGATTGAACGCCTCGACCAAGCCCGCGCCGATGCCGCGGGAACTGCCCGTGACGAGTACGATCTTGCCGGTGAAATCAATCCAGTCGGACATGATGGGTAATCGTAGCCGGGGAGCCGGCTCGATCGAACACTGCGGCCAAAAAATTGCGGGCACAAAGACCACAGAGAGTCTTGTAGGTTCGGCTCCGCCGAACGTGCCGCCTTTGTGGCACGGGTTTCCAACCCGTGCTGGGCATATGAAACCAATGCATTCAACTGCTGGCCACTTTGCACGGGTTGGAAACCCGTGCCACGGTAACGCAACTTTGCGGACGGCATTCAGGCCTTCGACGAGTCCGGTCCGATGACCGAACAATAACGCTCGATGGCATCAAGCCTACTAGTTGCCCGGACGGTTTCGGTCCCATTCTTCGCAATAGGCGCGGAGCGATGCGCCGATCCGTCCGGCGTCTTGTGGCGCCGCGGTCGTCATGATACGGGCGACATGCTCGGCGACTGCCGGGCCGCCCGAGCGGCTGAGGGCCAGGCCGGTTCGGCGGCGCATCACGTCTTCCACGCTCGATGCCATTTCTTCGCCCACGGCTTGGGTTACATCGCTGGCGAAGACCTCCGGATTCTCGGCGATGCGCTCCCCCGCCGTTGCAGGTCGAAAGTCGGGCAGCGAAGTCTTCGCCGTCCGGCACGGGGCTGGGCGCGAGCCCAGGATCCCGTACGCGGCGTCCACCACCTGCTCGGCGATCAGCCGGTAAGTCGTGTACTTACCCCCCGCAATGCTCAGGAGGTTTTCCCCCCGGCGGAGGATGCTGTGCTCGCGCGAGCGGGCGGAGGGGGCGGACGTGTCGGACCTGAGCAGCGGGCGGATGCCGGCGAATGTGGTGATCACATCGGATGCAGTCAGGCCGCAATTCGGGAACAGCGAGCGGACCTCGGCCAGCAGGTACTCCACATCCAAGGTATCGGCGCGGACGTCCGCAGGGTCGCCTTTGAAGTCGGTGTCGGTGGTGCCGACCATCGTGCAGTCGTTCCACGGGAGGATGAAGAGCATTCGCCCGTCGTGGCGACCCTGGAAGAAAATGCCATGGGACTGCGTGATGCGTGGCAAAAGAATATGCACACCCTTGGTGGGACTGAGCCGGGGGAGATCGCCGGGCTCGGCGGGCGGGAGCAGGCCGGCTACGCGCTCGACCCACGGGCCTGCAGCATTAATGAACGCGCGGGCGCGGATATCGAATGTACCCGCGCCGAGATGGTCCGTGACCGTGGCGCTGTTGATCTTGCCGTCTAGTGCGGAAAATCCGGTCACTTCGCAGTAGTTGGCGCAGACCGCGCCGAGCGCGGCCGCGTGGAGGAGGTTGTCGATGCAGAAGCGGGCATCGTCTTCCTGGCAGTCGTAGAAGTGGATCGCGCCGCGCAGATTGTTGGGGTCGAGACCTGGCTCTGTCGCGAGCGTACGGGCGGGCGAGAATTTGCGGTGGGCGGCGGGGTTGCGGTAGAGGGCGAGCACGTCGTAGAGCGTCATCCCCAGCCGCATGAGCCACAGCGGGCGCGGGTCGCCGCGGTAGACGGGGAGCAGGAACGGCAGCGGGCGGACGCGATGCGGGGCGATGTCCTGGAGGATGCGGCGTTCCCGCGTGGACTCGGCGACGAGTGCGAAGGCGCGTTGCTCGAGATAGCGGAACCCGCCGTGAATGAGCTTGGAGGAGCGGCTGGAGGTGCCGGAGGCGAAGTCGTGTTGTTCGACGAGCGCCACGCGCAAGCCGCGGAGTGCGGCGTCGCGGGCGATTCCCCCGCCGAAAATCCCCCCGCCGATGATGAGCAGATCGAAGACGCCGTCGGCGAGAGCGGAAAGGTTCCGTTGCATGGGTGAATGCTTCGGGCCGGTCGAGGAAGTATAGGGCGGGAGGGATGGCGGACAAGCGCCAATAGGAGAGACCGCGACGTCGCGGAGGTGCGAAGAGGGCCGCGAAGAAAAGGGGAAAGTCGTATCGCCACAGATGAACACAGATGGGAAGGCGTTTCCCATGCGACATGGGCGTCCCGCCCATGCTT
>JAQGHP010000617.1 GCA_028288775.1 Phycisphaerales bacterium
CCGCCCCCGAGCCCTTCGGCCTTGAGCAGCGCGTCGCCTGGACGGCGTCCAATGTGAAAGGCTCGCCGGAAGCGCCGCCGCCTTTTATCACCGAACGCGCGTTCCCCAAGCTTCATTTCAATGGCCCCCTCGACATCGAGTTCTGCCCCGGCAGCGACCGCGTGTTCGTGCTCGAACAGAAGGGGAAGATCCTTTCCTTCCACAACAACGCATCCGTCGAAACTCCCGACCTGATGATGGACGTCAGCAAGGTGCCGAACATCGACAAACTCCCCGAATTTCAGGGGATCGATCTGTACGGCCTGGCCTTCCATCCCGACTTCCAGAAGAACCACTACTGTTACGTCTGCTACGCCCTGAACTTTCCGTGGAAGCCCATCCCGATGGCCGTCCAGCAGAACGAGGGCGGCTCGCGCCTTTCCCGTTTCCGCGTGAGCGACACGGACCCGCCGACGGTCGATCCGAAGACGGAGGAAATTATTTTCCAATGGCAGGGCTCGGGCCATAACGGCGGCAGCGTGAAGTTCGGGCCCGATGGCTTCCTGTATCTTTCCACGGGCGACAACGGTAACCCCAATCCCCCCGACCCGATCCAGATCGCCCAGAACGTCGGCGACGTGCGCTCAAAGATCCTCCGCATCGACGTGGACCACGCGGACGGGGACAAGAAATATTCCATCCCCGCGGATAACCCCTTCGTCAACACGCCGGGCGCGCGGGGCGAAGTGTACGCCTACGGCCTGCGCAACCCGTGGCGGATGAGCTTCGACCGCGTGGCAGGCGGGCTTTGGGTGGGCGACGTGGGGTGGGAACTGTGGGAGTCGGTCCACCGGATCGACAAGGGCGGGAACTACGGGTGGAGCATCATGGAAGGCCCCAACCCCGTCTACCCGAACGGGAAAATGGGGCCGTCGCCGATTATTGCTCCGCAGGCGGCGCTGCCGCACACGGAGTCGGCTTCGATCACCGGCGGCTTCGTCTATCACGGCAAGCGCCTGCCCGAATTGCAAAACCAGTACATCTTCGGCGACTGGTCCTCGCGCACGCTCTGGGCCGCGCCGTGTGATGGAAAGAAGATCGAGAAATACAAGACGATCGCCCAGACCGAGCAGCGCATCGTCGCCTTCGGCGAAGACGCCGAGGGGGAGCTGTACATCGCCGACCACGAGGGCGGCGGCCTCTGGCAGATCGCGCCCAACCCCGCGGTCGCCGCCCCCAGCACCTTCCCGCGCAACCTCAGCGCGACCGGGCTTTTCACCGACGTCGCGCGACAGGAGCCCAGCCCCGGCGTCATGGCGTTCACCATCAACGCGCCGCAGTTCATGGACGGTTCGACCTCCGAGCATTTCGCCGCCCTCCCGACCACGGACCCGGTGACGGATGACAAGGAGGGCAACCGTAAATTCCCGAAAGAAACGGTTCTTGTCCGCACGTTCTCTTTGGAAACCAGGCCGGGCGATGCGACGAGCCGCCGCAAGGTCGAGACGCAGCTTCTCCACTTCGACGGCCTGCAATGGCACGGCTACTCCTACCAGTGGAACGACGCGCAGACGGACGCTGCCCTCGTGGACGCCGAAGGGTTGGACAAGCCGGTGACGATCGCGGACGCCTCCGCGCCCAATGGCCGGCACGAGCAGGTCTGGCATTATTCATCGCGCAACCAGTGCATGACGTGCCACACGCAGTGGACCCATTACGCGATGGCGTTCAACGAGGAGCAGGTGGACCGCGTCGTGCAGTTCGCTTCCGCGAAGGGAACGGTCTCGGACAATCAGCTCCGCTCGTTCCGCCACATCGGCCTGATCCCGCCCCCCAAGCCGCCCGAGCTTCCCAAGGACGGGAAAGTTCCGCCGCCCCCGCCCCCGCCGCTCGTGCTGGCCAATCCGTACGATGAATCGCACTCTCTGGACGAACGCGCGAAGTCGTATTTGCACGTGAACTGCTCCGCCTGCCATCGCTTTGGCGGCGGCGGCACGGCGCTCTTCGACGTGCGCGCCGACGCCAAGCCCGAAGACGCGAAGCTCTTCACTACGCCGATGCTCGGCGGCTTCGACATCCATGAGCCGCGGATCGTCTGCCAGGGCGACCCGAGCCGCTCGGTGCTCCTCTACCGCATGGCCAAGAGCGGCCACGGCCACATGCCGCATATCGGCGCGACGATGATCGACGGCAGCGGCCTGAAGCTTCTCGCCCGGTGGATGGCCGCCTTGCAGGATTCCGCCGGCAGCGCCCCGGCAAGCTTGCAGACGACCCAGCAGGCCGCCGAGCAGAACGCCGCACTGGCAAAGCTGGCTTCCGCCACCGTTACGCCGGAGGTGCTGCTCGCATCCGTTGACACATTGCTGGGCACGACCGAAGGGGCAATGAAGCTGGTGCTCGGCATCGAGGCGGGCACGGTCCCGCCTGCCGTCGGGCGCGAGGCGGTGAAGCTGGGATCGACGGCCAAGCAGGAATCCGTGCGCGACCTCTTCACACGGTTCCTTCCCCCCGATCCCAATCAGCGCCCCAAGCTCGGCGCTAACCCTGACATCGCCAAGCTCCTCTCCGTGCCTGCAGACGCGGAGCGCGGCCGCAAGATCTTCTTCGAGAACAATGGCGGGCTTTGCGCCAAGTGCCATATGGTGGACGACAAGGGCCTGGACTTCGGCCCCAACCTCAGTCACATCGCCGCCAAATACGGCAAGGCCGACATCCTGGATAACATCCTCCACCCCTCCAAGACGATTCTTCAGGGGTACGAAACGTACATCGTCCGCACCAAATCCGGGAACGTGGTGAGCGGGTTCCTCGTCTCCCGCAGCGAGACGGAAATCGTCATCAAGGACGCGGAGCGCAAGCTGACCCACATCGCCGCCGGCGACGTGGACAAGATGCAGGTTCAGCCGATCTCAGCCATGCCGGAGGGGATCATCTCCGACCTCGACCCGCAGCAGGCCGCGGACTTACTGGAGTATTTGTCGGCCCACAAATGATTCCGGAATGATCCGGGGCGGTTGTCCGTGCAAGTGTCCACCGCGCGTCATGCGCCGCCCTGGATTTCATGATCCCGGCGATTCGGAGGGGGGGGCGACGCGCGCCATCATCTTTTACCGCGGGGGAGGGGCGCGTTGCATTCGTCCGCCACTTGGCAGCGTTGAATCCGGCGACGAAACGACGCGACGCATCGAGCAGGACCTCAACTTGAACAACCACGGTTTGCCCCGCCCTGTCCGCGAATTTCCGCGATCATGCCGACTTGAGCCCCGCACCGGAAATGTTCCCGACAGGGGCGACGACTTATGGTAAACCATGGGAGTAGGTCGATGCATCAAGCGGGGTTGGGGTTGTGGATTTGCTCGAATGACGATTTTCCCAGCGTTCGTTAGAACCCGGCTATCCCCATTACGGGCGTTCGCGCTTCTCGCGTGTTCTGCATTGGGAGGGCTCGCCGCGCAAGGCTTTGCCGCCGAGGCGCCCGCCTACGGGACTGCAAAGGCCCGCGCGATGGCGTACGACACGGTCGCCCGCCCGATCCTCGCGGATGCGTGCTTTGGCTGTCACAACGAAAAGAAGCACAAGGGCCACATCGATTTCACCGCGTTCAAGGATGAGAAAACCGTCCTGAAGCAGCGGAAGGTTTGGCGGAAGGCGATCGATCAGGTCGAGGCGATGGAGATGCCTCCCGAGGACGAGAAGCAGCTTTCCCCCGAGCAGAAGTCGGCGCTGCTGGCGTGGATGAAACAGGCCGCGAACTATGTGGATTGCGATCGCCCGGGCGGGATCGATCCCGGGCCGGCCCCCGTTCGCCGACTTGATCGCGCGGAGTACAACAACACCATTCGCGACCTTCTAGGAATCGACTTCGACGCTGGGGATGCCGTCGGCATGCCCGATGAAATGTCGGGCTCGACTTTCGCCAATTTGGCAAACGGATTGATTCTTCCGCCGACGCTGATGGACAAGTATTTCGCGTCGGCCGAGAAAGTGCTCGACATCGTGATCGGCCCCGCGGACGGCGGCTCGCCGCCGCAGCTTGAGGGCAAGCAGAAGAAGCAGGCCAAGCAGGCGTTTGACGCGCTGCTGTTCGTGAAGCCCGGCGCGGACACTCCGCCGCGGGACGCGGCGAGGAAGATCCTCGAACGCTTCGCATTCCGGGCGTATCGCCGGCCGTTACGGGAAGGGGAAGTCGATCGTCTGCTTACGCTCTTCGACCTTTCCAAGGCGAATGGGGACAAGTTCGAGCTCTCGGTGCGGCTGGCGTTCAAGGCGGTGCTCGTGTCCCCGCACTTCTTGATGCGTGTCGAGCAGGATCGCCCCTCGCAGGGTGGAAAATCCGCGATCGACATCGACGACTACGAACTCGCTAGCCGTCTGTCGTATTTCCTCTGGTCGAGCATGCCCGATGCGCCGCTGTTTGAACTGGCCGGGCAGCACAAGCTGTCTGACCCGTCGATCCTCGAGCAGCAGGTCCGCAGGATGCTCGCCGACCCGAAGGCCAAAGCGCTCACCGACCAGTTCGGGATGCAATGGCTTCAGTCGGGCAAGGTGATGACCGCCCGGCCCAGCACGGAATTTTTCCCCACGTTCACCAACGAACTGCGGCAGGCGATGTTTGACGAATCCTACACCTTCTTCGACAAGCTCCGCGAATAAGACCATTCCGTTCTCGACCTGCTCAATGCAGATTACACCTACGTGAACGAGGAACTGGCAAAGCACTACGGAATCCCGGACGTGAAAGGGAAAGAGATCCGGAAAGTGTCGCTCAAGCCCGAGTTTCATCGCGGCGGACTTTTGGGCATGGGGAGCGTCCTTTCGCTCACTTCGCACACGTTCCGCACCAGCCCGACGCTCCGCGGGAAGTACGTGCTCGAGGTCGTCTTCGGCACGCCCCCGCCCCCGCCGCCGCCCAATGCGGGCGGGATGTTCAAGAACGAAAAGCGCGGCGAAGCAAAGAGCTTCCGCGAGCAGATGGCGATGCACGCCAGCCAGCCGGCATGCGCCTCGTGCCACAAGCGGATCGACCCGCTGGGGTATGGCTTGGAGAACTTCGACGCGGTCGGCCGCTGGCGCAGCGACGCGGGCGGTCATCCGCTGGACAATGACGGCATTCTTCCCTCGGGCGAAAAGTTCGCCGGACCGATGGAGCTGAAGCAGGTGGTGCTTAAGCACCAGGACGAATTCGTCCACAACCTCGCCGAGCAGATGCTGACGTACTCCCTGGGGCGCGACCTGGAGTATTATGACGAGTGCGCCGTGCGCGACATCACCAAGGGGATGGAACAAAACGGCTACCGCTTTTCCAGCCTCATAATCAACGTAGCAAAGAGCCACCCGTTCCAACACCGCCGCGCCAGCAACGCGGTGTTGGATGAATGAACGTAACGTGGCACGGGTTTTCAACCCGTGCGAGCGGCATCAAAGTAGAGAGGCCATTGCAGGGAAAGTCCCACGCCACTAGCACGGGTTGAAAACCCGTGCCACAACAGGCCATTGGACCACGGGTCTTACCATTATGAAGATCTCCCGACGCACCATGCTCCGCGGCACAGGCGCTTTGATGGCCCTGCCGTTCCTTGAGGCGATGTCGCCCTTCAAAGTATTGGCCGGCGGCGTGACCTCCACCACCGCCCTGCCGCCGCTGCGCATGGGTATCTTTAGTGTGACCGGCGGCACGGTGCTCGAGTCGTGGCGGATGAAGGAGGCGGGGCCGCTGACCAAGTTGCCTTCGATCCTGCGGCCGCTGGAGTTCGCGAAGGACGATCTGCTGCTCGTCTCCGGATTGTCGCACACCGGCCGGTCGGACGGGCTCAACGCGCACGAGGCCTGCGCCTATACGCATCTCACCGGCGCGCCGGAAGTGAAAAAGGTTGCGGGGAAAATTCAGGCCGCGGTGTCGGTGGACCAGGCCGCGGCGGCCGTCACGGGCGAGCAGACCTATCTCCCCTCCATCGAAATCGGCCTCAACGCCAACACCACGTACTCTTTCCGCGGCCCCGATTCGCCCGTTCCCTGCGAGGGAAACCCGCGGCTCGTGTTCGAGCGAATGTTCCGCGGGCGCAAGCCGGTCGTTCCCAATTGGAGCCGCCGATCGGCCCAAACGGCGCAGGACGTGCAGAAGAGCGCCAAGCCCAATTCGTACGACAAGAGCATCCTCGATCTCGTCCGCGAAGACGCCAAAGGCATTCGGCAGAACCTGGGCCAGGCCGACAAGCACAAGTTGGATGAATATCTCGATTCGGTGCGGTCGGTGGAACGCCGCGTGGAATTTATTGAGGCCAAGCACCAGCAGGAAGTGATGGACATGGCCGACCCGGGCCCGTCGAAG
>JAQGHP010000368.1 GCA_028288775.1 Phycisphaerales bacterium
CGTTCGAGGAAACCGCCTTCCTGCTGTGGGACGGCAAGCTCCCTAACCGCTCTGAGCTGAAGACCTTACGCGACCAACTGGGCGCATCCGCGGCTCTGTCCCCGCACGTGACGGGGGTGCTCAAAGCGCTGCCGCCCCAGACCCAGCCGATGGACGCCCTGCGGACGGCCGTCAGCGCCGCCGCCGCCACCGACCCGGACGTGGGAAGCAACGACCCCGCCGCCGAGCGCCGCAAGGCGATCCGCCTTACCGCGCAACTCCCGGCAATGGTGACCGCCTTCCACCGCATTTGCAGCGGCCAGCAGCCGATCGCCCCGGACCCCGGGCTCTCGGTCGCCGGGAACTTCCTGTACATGCTCAACGGCAAGCAGCCGCACGACACGCTGACCCGCGTATTGGACGCGGCCCTGGTGCTTCACGCCGAGCACGGCATGAACGCCAGCACCTTCGCCGCCCGCGTGACCGCGGCCACGCTCGCCGACATGCACGCCGCCATTACCGCCGCCACCGCGGCCCTTAAGGGTCCCCTGCACGGCGGAGCCAACCAGGACGTCATGCACCTGCTCCTCGAATGCGGCGACCCCACCACCTGCGAGCACGTAGTACGCGAAAAGCTCTCCCACGGCGAAAAGATCCCCGGCTTCGGCCACCGCGTCTACCGCACCTTCGACCCCCGCGCCACCTTCCTCCGCAAAATGAGCAAGCAACTCGGCGATGCCGCGGGCAATACCAAGTGGTATGAGATGAGCGAGCGGCTCATCCCGATCATGAAAGACTCTCCCACCTCCGCCGGCAAGCCCCGAAACCTGAACCCGAACGTCGATTTCTTCTCCGCCAGCGCCTACTACACGATGGGCATCCCCATCGAGCTGTTCACCCCCCTGTTCGCCGTCGCCCGCGTGGCCGGCTGGACGGCCCACGTAATGGAACAGCACCGCAACAACCGCATCATCCGCCCCACCGACGACTACGTCGGCCCGTTCGACAAGAAGGTCGAACCGATTGATCAGCGGGCGTAGCCGCTGTGAATTCAAAATAATTGCCAATGGGACGCAGAGAATTCACGCGCCCCGACCGCAGGAGACGCGCGTCTCTTATCGCTCTCCCACCGCCCCGCGTGTCTCACTTTCCGCTTCAGCCGCTTTGCGTACGCGTCCAATCGGGCTGGCGGCGCCCTTCCACGGTTATGCACTTTCCGCGACAACGATCACCCGCGAGCGTTCGGGAAGAGTCACACCGGGATCAATCAGGCGGATGACCCCATTTTCGACGACGCCCGACAGCGCCAGCGGGTGCCGTTTCGCACGGCCGATGTGATGTTCCACGGGAGCGGAAGTCGCGTCGGGAGATAGCGGAGGCGGCGGGAGCGGGGGCTCGCCGGCGATCTCCTCGTCTCGCGCTCGACGAGACGCGCTCCGCGTATCGGGTTCGATAGTTGCCATCGTGAAATCCTTTCAGTACGCGGTAATTACGAAAACAGGAGCATCGTCCAGCTCGACAAATATATCGGGGACTTCATCATCCTCCCGATCATAGCGCCATATGACCCATATCCGGCGTCCCGAAGGCGTCACCGCGTACATTTTGAACGAGCCATCGCTGCGTTTCTCAAGGGTGTACACATTTTCAAACGAAGCTTCGACTTCTTCCGCCGAAAGCCCGTGAGCGCTTATTTTCCTAAGATTCCACTCGATCCACTTAAATCGACGCATGGTCGGGGTTGCCTCCGACGGTCAGAAACAAGAGGGTCGCAATGAAGGCACACCGGCGACGGGCATATCGTCCGCCGCGGCAGCGGCAGCGAAAGCGATGACCGCTCTGACATCGGCTTCCGTCAGCGTCGGAAAGTCAGCCAGGATTTCCGGGATCGACCCCCCTTCGACGAGGCTCGCCAGGACCGTGCGAAGCAGCACCCGCGTCCCCCGGACGACGGGCTCACCGCCGCACGTTTTCGGATCGCGGACGATGTGACTTTGATAATCCATCTTTATATTTTACGACCGACAACAGAAATGTCATCCGGCCCGCTTGGGTCCCCGCGCCAGCAGGTTTGCCAACGCGAACCCTACTCGTAGCGCACCGCCTCGATGGGATCGAGCCGTGAGGCTTTCCAGGCTGGGTAGTAGCCGAACAAAATCCCCACGATCGCGGAAACACTGACGGCGGCGACGACCGCCGTCAGCGACGGGAGCGTTCGCCAGTGGAGCAGCGCGGTGACCGCGATCGCCACGCCGCGGCCCAGCAGGATGCCGGCCATTCCGCCCAGGAGGCAAAGCAGCACGGCCTCCGTCAGAAACTGCCGGAGGATGTCTTTTCCTCTCGCCCCGACTGCCATCCGAATGCCGATCTCGCGCGTCCGCTCCGTTACGGACACGAGCATGATGTTCATGATCCCGACGCCGCCGACCATCAGGGAGATCAGCGCCACCCAGATCAGCAGGTTGGTTACCAGTCGGCTGGTCGAGGCGAGGACCTCGGAGAACTCGGTCAGGTCTCGGATCCGAAAATCGTCGGGCGCGTCGTCGGCCAGCTTGTGCCGCTGACGAAGAAGAAGCGTAATCTGCCGGATGGCCTGCGGGATGTTCTCGGCGGAGTCAATGGAAATCCAGATGTCATCGATGTCGGCGAAGCGGACCATCTGCGGCCTGTCCGCGAGTTGCGCTGCCGACTGCTGGGGATAAAGCTGGACCTGCTGCGTGGGATATATCTGGTTCAGTGAGTTGATTTGGCCGAGCGATGACGAGCCGGCCGCGGCCGGTATGTTGATCTGCCTGAGGCTCGACAGTCGGTACTTCACGGTCGTCCAGGGCGCGATGAAATAATCGTCCTGGTCCTGGCCCGCCATGTTCGCGCCTTTGGGGCCGAGCACGCCCACCACCG
>JAQGHP010000369.1 GCA_028288775.1 Phycisphaerales bacterium
ACTTCTGCACTTTTCGCTGTAAATCCCATAAGGGCGAAAGCAGACCGGTTGAGTGCGCCTTAGAATGACCGGACGGAACCGCGTTGGCTCGTTCCAAATACGCTCTCTCCGGAAAAGTGCAAAAGTCGAGGGGACACACAACGGGCGGGATGAGGGCCGGCGGGACGAGGGTTCTCCGTTTCGTTTGGGGCCGTCGCAGTTTTATCAAATTTTTTGTGAAAAGTGCCTTTAAATCGGTCAGAATCGGTCAGAATCGGTCAAAATGAGGGGCCAAACCGCTGCGGCAGTCTGGAAATGAGGGTGGGGGTTGCGCACGAGAGGGGGCATCGGTCAGGGGGTCGGTCAGGCCGATTCGGGCGCGACGTCGCGCCGGGAGTCGCGCGGGAAGTTCCCGCACAAGTCATTGAAGGGAGGCGATTTGCAGGGAGGAGCGGAGGTCGCGCGACGCGAAAAGTGTCGCGCTTTGTCGCGCGGTTGCGGGGGAATGGGTCACGCTTGACCCAGGGGATCGGTCATCCCGTTAAGCCCTCTTCATCGGGCCGAAGCCTGTTCGGACACAATCGTTTACTGCGTCTCGCGTTGCCTAAGCCCGTGCGGCCTCTACCGTTTAGCTCACCCCGTTTGCGGGGCGCTTCCGGGAGCGCCCGGAAAAGCGCCCCGCAAGCGGGGCGGCTAAACAATGGCTCGGCCCGCACGGGTTTTGGCCGCGCGACAAGTTCGGTGGCCTTCGAAAGAGAATTTCGTCGCAAATGGACTGAGGGCCGCGGGTTGTGACGGGGTTTGGGGGCGGGCGCGACCGAAAAAGTGTCGCGCCATGTCGCGCCGTGTCGCGCGGAATGCGGCAGGGGTTGAGGATCGTGGGGCAAACCGGTATCATCCCCCGCCCCCGTGGCGCTGCGCGCCGTGGGGATGGATCGGTCGAATAGAACAAGAGAATTGAAGCGAGGCAATTATGTCGTTGGATCGCAGTTTGAAGAGCGCGAGCGCGCTGGTGCGTCATCGGAACGTGTTGACGCGTGACGAGCGGCTGGCGCGGTTGAAGGACGAGGAGAAGTGGGACGGCAAGCGAAGCGTGTTCGGCCTGCCGAAGGTCGCCAACCGCAAGGCCGCCGTCGCTGGGAAGGCTGAGAAGGAAGAAGCCACGGCCGAAGGCGCAGCCGCCACACCGGCCGCCGGTGCGCCCAAGGGCGCAGCCCCTGCCGCCGCCAAGGGCGCGGCCCCGGGAGCCAAGGGCGCCGCTCCGGCCGCCAAGGGTGCCGCACCCGCTAAGGGCGCTGCCCCTGCCGCGGCACCGGCGAAGAAGAAGTGAATGGGAGAAGTAGGCAGAGAGCAGTAGGCAGAATGCAGAGCAGCGCGAGGGTGGACCTTCGGTCCGACCGCTACGCGGTGGGGCCGATCCACTCTAGTTCGTTTTGACTTTCGTATCGGGCATTGAATTCTGCACTCTGCACTCTGCACTCTGCCTACTGCCTACTGCCTACTAACAATGCTCCGCTCCCCTTCCGACTACGTCTCCCGCCGTGCCATGGGCGTGGACGCTTCCGGCATTCGCAAGGTGTTCGACCTTGCGGCGAAGATGAAGGACCCGATCAACTTTTCGATCGGGCTGCCGGACTTCGACGTGCCCGAGGCGGCGAAGGAAGCCGCGATCGAGGCCATCCGTTCCGGGCACAATCGCTACACGCCCACGCAGGGCATCGCGCCGCTGCGCGAGCGGCTGCGCAAGGACCTGTCGGCGGAGATCGGCCGCGACGTGGGCGACGTGCTCATCACCAGCGGCGTCAGCGGCGCGCTGCTGCTGGCCATTCTCGCCACCATCGACCCGGGCGACGAGGCGATCTTCCTCGATCCCTACTTCGTGATGTACAAGCACCTGCTCGCGATGGCCGGGGGCAAGCCGGTCATCGTGGACAGCTACCCCGATTTCCGATTTCACGCCGAGCGGGTGGAGCGGGCGATCACGCCGCGGACGAAGCTGCTGATCCTCAACTCCCCGAGCAACCCGACCGGCGTGGTGATGAGCGAGGCCGAAGTGCGTGCCGCGGTGGATGTGGCCGAGCGGCACGGGCTGCTGATCGTGTCGGATGAGATTTATGAGCCGTTCCTTTATGAAGGACTGAGGACTGAGGACTCAGGACTGAGTAAAGGCCCGCCGGGTTTGAGCGGAGGACTGAGTGAAGGCGAGTCGGTTTTGAGTTCCAGCTCAGTCCTCAGTCCTCAGTCCTCAGTCCTCCCCTCCCTGCCCTCCCCCGCCCGGCTATACGCCAACACGATCATTCTCCGCGGCTTTTCCAAGAGCCACGCAATGACCGGCTGGCGGCTGGGATACGTGGCGGGGCCGGAGGCGGTCATCTCGCAGATGGCGAAGCTGCAGCAGTACACGTTCGTGTGCGCGCCGTCCCCGTTTCAATACGCGGCACTCAAGGCGATGGACGTGCCAATGGACGCGGCGGTGACTGCTTACAAAGCCAAGCGAGACATGGTCGTCGAACGGCTGTCGCGGAAATTCGAGATTGTGAAACCCGAGGGGGCGTTCTACATCTTCCCCAAGGCCCCCGCCGGGGCGACGGCCAGCGAGTTTGTCGCGAAGGCGATCGAGAACAACGTCCTGATCATTCCCGGCAACGTCTTCAGCGAGCGCGATACGCACTTCCGCATCAGCTACGCGACGACCGAGCAGAAGATCGTGCAGGGGTGCGACGTGTTGTGTTCGCTCGTCGGTTAGGAATGGTTTGCAAGCCTATTCGTGGCACGGGCGAGAGAGCCCGTGTCTTGCCGCCCTGACGGCGGAGTATTGTTGAAGGGCGCCAACGGTCGCAGTAAATTACACAAAATTGCTAAGTACGTCTTCAAAAAATCATTCACAATCATTCAAATCGTTCAAAAGTGGCGATGGCGCTTAAAAAACGGGGGTGAGGTGATGACGGTAATCGATCGTGAGTGGGCCTGTTTACTGCTCTTCGCGCTGCCAAAGCCCGTGCGGGCCGAGCCATTGTTTAGCCGCCCCGCTTGCGGGGCGCTTCTCCTGGCGCTCCCAAAAACGCCTGCCACGAAGGGGCCGTCACTGTTGCGTTTAGGGCTTGGTAGCGGCTTTTGCCGGCTCGCTGGGGCGGAGCGAGAGGCCCAGATCGGCCAGTGCTTTTTTCACTTCGACGATGGCCAGCTCGTTCATTTCCTTATTGGAGCGCAGGTCACGTTCGGTCAGGCGGACGAGCTCGCGGAGCGTATTGGCGCGGAGCAGCTTGAGGGCGTTCTTGGCGCGGATGCTCAGCTCCATGCTGGCGACGGGGATGTCGAGGATGGAGGAGGGCAGAACCCCTTTGCCGCCGCACTTGGTGCAGGGCACGGTCCGGATCAGCAGCAGGATCGACCCGCGCCCGCGGCAATCGGGGCACGCAATTTTTGGGGGGAGAGGCGGCATATACGACTGGGCCTCCTTGGCGGGGAGTCTACCACGGGCCGCCGCGTGTTCAAAAGAAAACTCGCCAGTACAAAACACAACGCCCGGGCTCCAGAGGGAAGCCCGGGACGTGGTGTGTAGTTAAGAAAGCCCACGCATGCGGGAATTCATTTACACCGAAGCGCCTTCTGGTTCGATGGCGTGGCCGTGGTGGTGCAGGAGCGTGGGGCCGGAGTCTTCGAGGACCGTGCCGGGGAAGGATTCTTCGAAGTTGTAACCGCTCTCGCCATGCTGGGTGAGATCCAGGCCGTCATACTCGTCGGACTCGGTGACGCGCAGGCCGCGGCACAATACCCGGGCGAGCTGCAGGAGAACGAATGACCCGGTCGCCGCGAGGGCGATGGTGAGCAGCGTGACGATAAGCTGGCTGAGGACCTGGCGGGGGTTTCCATCGACCAAACCGCTCATGTTCACATCGGGGTTGATGGCTGCGACGGCGAAGATGCCCGTTAGGATCGCCCCAACCATCCCCCCGATGCCGTGGACGCCGAAGGCGTCGAGCGAATCGTCGTACCCGAACATGTGCTTGAGGGTCGTAGCGCCGAAGAAGCAGGCCACGCCGCCGATGGCCCCCATGAGCAGGGCGTACATGGGCGTGGTGAAACCACTCGCGGGCGTGATGACGACCAGGCCCGCGACCGCGCCGGAGATGGCGCCCAGCACGGTCGGCTTTCCGCTCTTGATCCACTCGACGAACATCCATCCCAAAGCGGCAGCCGCGGCTGCGAGGTGTGTGTTCACGAATGCGTAGCTGGCCAGCCCGTTAGCGCCCAGCGCGCTGCCGGCGTTGAACCCGAACCAGCCCACCCACAGCAGTGCCGCCCCGATCACGGAGAGCACCACACTGTGCGGCGGCATGGGCACGCGCCCGTAACCGCGGCGCTTGCCGAGCACGAGTGCGCACACCAGCGCCGAGACGCCCGAAGAAACGTGAACGACCGTGCCGCCGGCAAAATCGAGGGCTTTGATGTACGTATGCGCGTCGCCCACACCGACGTTAAACAGCCCGCCCTTGCCCCAGACCATGTGAGCCATCGGGCAATAGATCAGCAGGAGCCAGAGCGAAGAGAACACGAGCATCGCGCTGAACTTCATGCGCTCGGCATACGCGCCGCAGATGAGCGCGGGGGTAATGACCGCGAACATCATCTGGTACGCCATCCATGTCGTGTGTGGAATCGTTGCCGCGTATTCGCAGGGGTGCAGATCGACATTCCGCAGTAACGCAAAGTGGAACCCGCCGATGAACGGCGTGCCCTGATCGAAGGCGAGCGTGTACCCGACGATCGCCCAAAGCACGCTGACGACCGCCATGCAGACGAAGCTCTGCATCATGGTCCCCAGCACGTTCTTGCGGCGAACCAGGCCCGAGTAGAACAGTGCGAGGCCCGGGCCAGTCATCATCAGCACGAGGGCCGCGGACGTGAGCATCCAGGCGGTGTCGCCCGTATCGGCCTTCTTGTCGAGGAAGATTTTGACTCCCCCCGAATACGCATCTGCGGCGTGGGCCGGGGTCGCGACGAATGCAAAGCAGAAGAGGGAGAAAACAGTAGCAACGAGCGTCCGATTGGACGCCGCAAGGGCGCGCAGCATCAGTGATCCTCCACAGCCGGCGGCGCGGTCAGCCGCCGGTTGACTGTAATTGGCCGGTGACCCCGCTGAAGACGGGTCACCCCTCGTAACCTCGGGAACATTGATGCGCGGTTGGTCGACGGGCATCGAAGCCGGGGGGGGCGGTATACCCGCCGGCGATTTCCGGAAAGCCCCCCGCCAGGCAGCGCACGTCTTCTCCGCCAGGAGACGCGTTCGTGCGAGCAAGGCGGTCGGTTGTGGGGCCGACCGGAAGGTCGGGATTATACCGATTGCCGGGCGGAGTCCTAGTCGCGGTAACGCGTGTCAGACCCGCCGCGGCATGTCTCGGGGGATGGGTGCCGGGCCGCTTCGTCAGTGGCATGGGCGGCCCGCCCATGGTCACGGTATTCCGTGACGTTCGATCCGTACCCGGATCGAAGAAAGAATAATGTGGCAGAGCCGCCCCCGGCTGTGATTCCGCCAAAGGCGGAAATCAAGAACACAGCCGAGGGCGGCTGTGCCACAGAACTTTTGGACGGCCAACGTACCAACCAGCACGGCGGAGTACCGCCGCCCACGGGCGGGCCGCCCGTGCCACGGAGCGCCGTCCCGCGCGTCCTACACGGGCGCTCGGGCAGAAATGCGGGCGTTTCATCCAAGAATCTCATCCAACGCGGCCATGGCCGCGTCCACTTGCAGCGACTCCAGCGGGGCGGCGAGCACGCGGACTTGTGGGCCCAGGGGTTTCCAGCGGGCGGGATGGGAGGTCGCGCCGAAGAGGCCCAGGGTGCGGACGCCGAAGATGCCGGCGAGATGGCCGGGGCCGCTGTCAATGCCGACGAATGCCCAGTCGGAGGACATTTCGTCGAGCAGCTCGACGAGACTCGCGGGCGTGCGGACGTCCGCCGCGTCGCGGAAACTTTGCACCTGATCACGCGACCATTGCTCGAGTTCCACCTCGCCCAGGAGCACCCGCACCGGCCGGCCTCGCTCGCGCAGTCGGCGGGCGAGTTCGAGATAGCGCTCGGCGGGCCAGCACTTGCGCGGCGCTCCGCCGCCAGGGTGAATGACGATGGCTCCGTCGTTGGCGCGCGGCGCGCCGAGCCCGCGCTCGTTGACGGAGCGGAGGATCTGCCGGGTCGCGGCCTCCGCCGCGGGCCAGGGGGCAAGCCCGCTTGCAAGGAATTCGCTCTGATGGCCGGTGAAATTGTCCGGGGCGACTGTGGGGATCGACAGCAGTTTCGCTTCGGGGTTCGCGACCGTTACGTTTCGCGACCACGCCTCATCCGGGCCGGAGAGGAAGTTGACGATCGTGTGCGCCCCCGCGAGGGCACGGGCGGAAGATGCCGGCAGATCCTCCCCCGATCCGAACAGCCGATGCCAGCCGCCGGTCTCCACGTCCAGCGATTCGACCCGCAGCACCTTCTCCGCCAGCGCGCCTTTTTGCCCATGCGTAACGTAAAAGACCCGGCTCTGCGGATGCAGCCGGGCCAGGGCGAGGGCGATGGGCCAGGTGACGATAAAATCGCCCAGTGCGCCCAAGTGAAAGAGAAGAATGTTGCGGCGAAGCTGGGTCATGTCGGCTGCTCATGGTGTTACACCGCATCGGCGACGATACGCGAGAGAACCGCTTTCTCTCCCCCGAATACAAGGGATAGGGGACCGGAGGGGGCGCCGGCATCTCAGTGCTAATCGATCCATCCGCCGCCCAGGACTTCGTCGCCGTCGAACAGCACCACCGCCTGCCCCGGCGTGATCGCGCTCTGCGGCTCGTCGAAGCGGACGGTCAGCTCGTCCGGGCCGCTGAGCGTCGCGACGGCGGGCTGCGGCTGATGGTTGTAGCGGATCTTCGCGGAGCAGCGCACCGGGCCGCTCGCGCCCCGCAACGCGTCGCTCAGAATATTGATCTGATGGGCGACGAGTTCTGACTTGAGCAGGGCTTCCTTTGCGCCCAGCGTCACGCGGTTGGCCGCCGGGTCGATGTCCACCACGTAGATCGGATAACCCATCGCGACGCCCAAGCCCTTGCGCTGGCCGATCGTGAAATGCTGGTGCCCTTCGTGGGCACCGACTACTGCGCCGTCGGCGGTCACGAACTCGCCCTCGCGAAACGTCCCGGGGCTGCGGCGACGCACGAGACCGGCGTAGTCGTTGTTGGGGACGAAGCAGATTTCCTGCGAGTCGGGCTTGTTGAAGACCGGCAGCTTCATTTCCTGGGCGATCGCCCGCACTTCGTGCTTCTCATACCCGCCGACGGGGAGCAGCGTGTGGTCGAGCGTGTCGCGCGACATGCCGAAGAGGACGTAACTCTGGTCCTTGGAATGGTCGCGGCCGCGGAGCAGCCGACGCTGGCCGGTGGCCGGGTCGGATTCGGCGCGGGCGTAATGGCCACTGGCGACGTAGTCTGCGCCGACGGCCTTGGCGTATTGGGCCAGCTTGCCGAACTTCAGCCAGTCGTTGCAGCGGACGCAGGGGTTGGGCGTGCGGCCGCGGTTGTACTCGTCAACGAAGTAGTCGATGACGCGACCGAAATCCTCCTGAAAGTTGAGGACGTAGAACGGCACATCGAGCAGCCCGGCCACCCGCCGGGCGTCATCGGCGTCGAGCACCGAGCAGCACCCCTGCTTGTGTTTCCCGGCAGTCGAGCAGGCCGCCCCTTCGTCCGGCGCTTCAACACCCGCCGGCGAGCCCAGCCGCATGAAAGCGCCCATGACGTCATACCCTTCGCGCAGCAACAGCGCCGCCGCCACGGAGCTATCGACTCCGCCGCTCATCGCCACCACGACCTTTTTGCCATTGCCGGGCATGATGGGAGCCTAGCCCTGTGGGGCGCGGGCGTCAACGCCTGGCAGAAGTGCAGAGTGAAGAGTGCAGAATGCAGAGTACGGAAAACGGAGTGGACGACGGGGGAGTAGACGAATGTTCGTCACGCCGGGTACGAGCGACAGCGAGGCCCCGGATTCTTCGGGCCGATCGCCAATTCGATCCGGGGCCTCGCTGTCGCTCGTACCCGGCGTGAATTGGTTTTCTGCATCCCCGTCTTTCACTCTGCATTCTGCACTCTTCACTCTGCACTTCCGCGCCCCTCTCTTCACTCCGCTCCAAATCCGGTTATCCTCCCCCGACCCATGCCTCCGACGATTCTCAGCATCGGTTTGCAGTCGCGACTCGCCATGACCCGGTTGATGACCCGGCTGGGGCTGCGCGAGCATTACATCCTGCTGCCGATGGCAGTGATTGTCGGATGCGTCACCGCTGCCGCGGCGGTGGCCTTTCACATGCTCATCAACCGGATCCGCGATCTCCTCTACCAATGGCACGACGAGCACTTCCTTTATGGCCACGGCGTGTGGCTGCTGATCCTGCTGCCCGCGGCGGGCGGGCTGGCCGTGGGGCTGATGAGCACCTACGTCCTGCGGGCGCGGGAAGGTCACGGGATCGTGGACGTCATGGAATCCGTCATCCGCAACCGGGGCTTCACCCGCCCGGTCAGCGCGATTGAAAAAATTCTCACCAGCGCCATCACCATCGGCAGCGGCGGCTCCGCCGGTGCCGAAGGGCCCATCGTGCAGATCGGCGCGGGAATCGCCTCGGGCGTCGGCACGCTTTTCCACGTGGCCCGCGCCCACATGCCCGTGCTCATCGCCTGCGGGAGTGCCGCGGGGATCAGCGCGATCTTCAACTCGCCCATCGGCGGCGTGCTGTTCACCCTCGAAGTAATCCTGCTCGACTTTTCCATCCGCGCATTCACCCCCGTCGTGTTGGCCAGCGTGATCGCCAACGTCTCCACCCGCGGAATTCTCCGCGTCATCGACCCCAATACCCGCCACCAGGCGATCTTCGTGTTGCCCGAGTCGGCGATGCGCAGCGTCACCGAAATGAGCTGGGCCGGAGTCTTGCCGCTCTTGCTACTGGGGGTGCTATGCGGCGGCGTGGGCGTCGCCCTTACGCGACTGATGTACATCACGGACGAGCGGTTTCACGCAATGCGCCTGCCGCGTGCGGTGCGGCCCGCGATCGGCGGCGCGGTGCTGGGCCTGCTGGGCGTCGTCTACGTCGTCGTCTTCGGGTGGCTCATGCTCCACCAGCCCAAGCCGATCGGCTTCCACGATTACCCCATGCCGGCCTTCTTCGGTGACGGATACGGAGCGGTGCAGCGCCTCTTCGCGGACGACTTTTATTCCACGTTCCACACGCTCCCACTGCTGGCGCTGCTCGCGTTCCTCTGCATGGCCAAGATCCTGGGCACGTGCCTGACTCTCGGCAGCGGCGGGAGCGGAGGCGTCATCGCGCCGTCGTTGTTCCTGGGCGCGACGACCGGCGCGCTGCTGGGCGTCGTGCTCGGAAAACTACACGCGGCGGGCGGAATGCCGCCGGGCTTTTTTGCGATCATCGGGATGGGCGCGGTGCTGGCGGCAGTCGTTCACGGGCCCCTTTCGAGCATCCTCATTCTCTTCGAGGTCACCGACCAGCGGAACATCATCCTGCCGGCGATGCTGGCGTGCGTGGCGGCAACGGGGGCGGCCCGGCTGCTGTTCCCCGACTCAATCTACACCCTCACCCTCCGCCGACGCGGCGTGCGACTGGGAACCGGGGCGGACCTGACGATCCTTCGGCGGATCATCCTCGAGCAGGTGCGCCTGGAGCCCGCCGCGACGCTGCCCGCCACCGCCCCGGCCGAGCAACTCCTCCAACTCACCACCGCCACCGGGGTGACCGATTTTGTGATTACCGACGAAGACGGGGATTACTGCGGCATGGTCGTCGCCGCCGACCTCCATAACGCCGTGCTCGACCGCGAAGCGATCCCGCTTCTGCTGGCCGGCGACCTCATGCGAACGGGCCTGCCGTGCGTGAAGACCACCGACGACCTGGCATCAGTTCTGGAGACGTTCTCACAATATGAAGTGGCGAAGCTCCCGGTGTGCCTGAGCCAAACGCCGGGGCATGTGATCGGATTGGTCAGCCGGCGGGCGCTGATGGATCAGTATCACCGGGCGCTGCAAAGTTGAGGGTGGCGTTTTTAGTCGATGCCGACGTCACTCGGTGGCGGGAAGCTGACGTCGGCGTAGATTTCGGAAAAGGGGATTTGAATCTGAACGGTCCGAATGACTGCGTCGGCCTCAATGCCAGCGTACGCGCTGAAGAGCCATGTGCCGGCAGCCTGGCGCGTGAAGACTTCGACAAGCGGGCGGACCTGCGATACCAGGACGTATTCCTCAAACGATTCGATGCCCCGGTACCGAGTGAACTTCTCGCCGCGGTCGTAGGCCTCGGTCGATTCCGACAGAACCTCGATGATCACACGCGGATTGAGAATCGTAGTGAGGTTGGGGTCATTAGGGTCGAATTTCGGCCCGCCGCAGATGACGGTTAAATCGGGATAGACGTAGCGCAGAGTCGGCGGGACACGGACCCGCATGTTGCTTTCGAGGGGCCTGCACCCGGATTTCCTAAGGCGCGGCCAGAGGGCAGCCGTAATGTTTGAGGCGATCGCGCTATGGACGTATGTTCCGCCGGACATCGCAAGGATTTCACCTTCGTGAAATTCGTGCTTGTCGACGGCCGCGGCCTCACGGCGAAGGTACTCCTCGACAGTGTAACGATGTTGGTGTGCGGGCAGTCCCATCGACCAACATCCTATGCGGGCGAAAGCGGCGATGAAAGTAACAGGATCGATGTTATGCGCCAGGTACCCGTCACACCGCCGTCGCCTGCTGGAATTCCTTGCGCCGGTCGGCCATCTGGGCCTTCAGGCGGGCGAGGATCGAGCTGTGCATCTGGCTGACGC
>JAQGHP010000387.1 GCA_028288775.1 Phycisphaerales bacterium
ATGTTTTCTGCTACTATCGGACCTGCCGTGGAATTTCCTCAAAAGATGTGGGGAAAGATGAGAGTACGCCCACCCTACATGGTTTGGAATTCCGGCGCAATTCGACGTTCCGTCCCTCGCCCTATCCCTCTCCCCCGACTACGAGGGAGGGGGGACCAGAGTCGGCCCTCTGGCCGACCAACTTGAATGATCCGTGGATCTGAACAATTTCTCGCAATCGGCGGCGTGCTCATCGCCGGCGCGGTCACGCATGGGACGTTCTTCCCGCAGAGCCGAGTATTCGGGCAGGTGATTTCGCACGGCAGCGCGGACGGCGCGGCGCGGGTGGCGCTGACGTTCGACGACGGGCCGACCGCGGGGGCGACCGATCGGGTGCTCGACATGCTGGGGGAATTGGGCGTGAAGGCGGCGTTCTTCCTTGTCGGGAGGAACGTGGAGAGGGAGCCACGGCTCACCGAGCGCATTGCCGCGGAGGGGCACCTTATCGGCAATCATACCTACGACCATTTCCGCCTGGGGATGTTCGGCCTCGCGCGATTTTGGAACGAACAGATCGGACGGACCGATAAGGCGATCGAGCAGGCGACCGGCCTGCGGCCGGCGCTGTTTCGCCCGCCGGTCGGGCACAAGACGCCGTTCATCATGGCCGCGGCGGCGCGGGGCGGGCATGCGGTGGTGACCTGGAACCGGCGCGCGTTGGACGGGATGAGGACGACGCCCGAGCGCATCGTGGATCGTGTCGCGCCGCATAGCTGGGCGGGCGACATCATCCTTCTGCACGATGGGGTCGAGCCCCGCAGCCGGCGCGACCCTGCCGCGAGCGTCGCGGCAGTGAGGCCGTTGATCAACGCCCTGCGCGACCGCGGTCTTGAGCCCGTGCGGCTCGATGAGCTTACGGGGCTGCGACCTTATCGGGACGCGCCGGAACCGAGCGGAACAGAAAACTTGCGATCGCGAACGTGATCACGGCCATCCCAGTTCCGATCAGCGTCGCACCCACAATCCAATCCAGCAGCAGCGGCAGCATCGCCTGGAACACGTGGCCGTCCATCGGCCGGATAAGGCCTTTCCAAGTCAGGCGCGACCCGTGCAGGAGCAGGTGCCCGAGCCAGATCGCCGCGGCGATGAGCAGCGGGCCGACCGGCGGAGTCGAGGCCTTGGATCCCACTACCACGGCGAGCGGATGCAGGTGCAGTCGGCGGGCGACGTACAGGGCGAGAAGCGTCTGCACGCCGAATACGGGCAAATTCGCGATAAATACGCCGACCGCGATTCCGCTGGCCAGTTCGGTGCGGCCGAAATCCCCCCGCCGCAATTCGCGCCATGCCCGCAGTGGATTCAGCCACTGCCCCAGGCCGCGCCAGAACGGCGGGGTAGCGAGCGCCTGGCCCGCGGGGTATTTGGCATGCGGCCAGCCGCTAAGCCGGCGCAGGAGTAGTCGCGCGTGTAAGGCGGCCGCACGCAGCTTGTCGGGCAATGAGAGTGAATACAATGGATCGGACCCCG
Source organism: Phycisphaerales bacterium (assembly GCA_028288775.1). Lineage (GTDB taxonomy): Bacteria > Planctomycetota > Phycisphaerae > Tepidisphaerales > Tepidisphaeraceae > RYN-428. Next base: position 1,507 of record JAQGHP010000387.1, read on the forward strand.
GCACGGTGGCGTTGCCGATCGTCACCTGGAGAATCCGGCACCCGGCCCACGCCGCTCGGGCGAGGATTTCCACTTCGTACAAGACGCCGCGGGCGCGGCATTGGGCGAGCGGGGCCAGCGCGAGCGGGTAAACGCGCCAGCGGGAGTGGGGGTTGCGCACGGCGATGCCCGTTTCGAGGCGCAGAAGGATGGAGGTGAGACGGGTTGACCGTCCGCCGCGTGGCGGACCCGAGGCGCCCGCATCAGGGATTCCGAGGATCAGTGCATGGCGGTGTTCTCGGGCGGCGGAGATCAGCATATCGATCGTCGCGCAGGCGTGACTGCCATGGGGGCCAAGGGTCAACGCATGCGTGTGGCCTGATTTCTCCGCGGCGGCAAAGCCGGCACGCAGGAGCGTGCCGCGCCCGCCCGGGCGTTCGCAATGAACAACGGTGACTTGCGCCTCGGAATTATCGCGCTGCAGTCGAGCGAAAACCTCGGAAGCATTCGTCGTCGCCGTGCCGTCGTCCACAAGGATGATCGGCAGACCGATTCCCGCGAGTTCGTCGCACTGCGCGAAGGGTATGCCCGGTGGTTCGTTGACGAGTACAACGATCGCGGGCGAGAAGGCGGGGCTTTTAGTGGCAGCGCTCATCGAATGACCGTGACGGACGGGGTGCATTGTCCGGCTTGTTCCCGCTTGTGCAATTCTTCCGGTACACTTGAGGGAATGGATGGAAAGGACCAGCCTGCCAGGGCCGCAATCGCGCCGCATCCGCCGCTGCATCGGTACTACGGCGATGAGCGGCAACGACGGTCGTTCGTGCGCGAAATCTTCGACAGCACCGCGACGGATTATGATCGCGTGGAGCGGGCGATGGCGCTGGGCACCGGGCCGTGGTATCGGCGGCAGGCGCTGGCGCGGGCGGGGCTGCGGCCGGGGATGAAGGTGCTGGACGTGGCGGTGGGCACGGGGCTCGTGGCGCGGGAAGCCGTTACGCTCACGGGCGATTCGCGGCTCGTATTGGGCGTGGACCCGAGCGCGGGAATGCTCGCCGAGACGTGCCGACAGCTTTCGATCCGCGTGGTGCGCGGGACGGGGGAGCAGCTTCCGCTACGGGACGACGCCTTCGATTTCCTGAGCATGGGATATGCCATGCGGCACCTGAGCGACCTGGCGGTGACGTTCCGCGAATTCCATCGCGTGCTCAAGCCCGGCGGGGCGGCGTGCGTGCTGGAGATCACCCGGCCGACCGGTCGGCTGTCCCTGGCACTGTTGCGGGTTTACATGCGGGCGATGGTGCCGTTCATCTCGCGCCTGACGGCGCGCACGGCGCAAAGCCCCCTTCTATGGCAATACTACTGGGACACCATCGAAGCGTGCGTGCCGCCGGAACGCGTGATGGCGGCGATGCGCGACGCGGGGTTCGTGGACGTGAAACGGCGGGTGGAACTGGGCGTGTTTTCGGAATACACGGGAAGGAAGCTGGGCGCGTGAACTCCGTGTAGCGTTCGGCGGCTATTGTCAGCCGCGGAAATCCCAAATTCGAATCCCCGAAATCCGAATCAAGTCCGAATGACGAAATTCGAATGACAACGAATTCAGCACAAAGGGCACAGAGGAATTGGGTAGGGTGGGTGTACTCGCCCACCGCTGCATCGAATCGCCAGTGCCTGTTCAAAAAATGGTGGGCGAGTACACCCACCCTACATTGGTATTCTCTGTGCGTTTCCTCTCTGTGCTCTTTGGCCTCTGTGGTCTTTGTGCGAGTTTCGCGTTGCCGTGAACAGGTTCTGCAAGTTTCAGGGAGGAGTTTGCCTGTGCGAATTGCGATGATCCTTGCGTGCATTGGGGTTGCCTTCGTGGTTGTGCGACCGCTTGCCGCGGCCGAGGCGACACAGCCGGCCGCGAGTTTTCCCAAGGGGACGTTTAGCCTCACGCTCGATGGCGGGTACGCCAGCGCGTTCGACAGCAGCCGGGCGACGGTCGAGACGGCGTCGGTAGGATTGGGCTATTACTTCCTCGACAACGTGTCGATGAACGTCGAATTTTCGGGATACGGGATCCAGCAACCCGGCCCGGACGCGGTCGTCGGCGGGGGCGAACTGCTGCTGCGGCATCACCTGTGGAACATCGACCGCTTTTCGATCTTCGCGGACGTGGGCGGCGGCGCGTGGTATGGGACGGCGCGGTTTCCCGCCGGGGGGACGAATTTCAACTTCAGCGTGGAGACCGGCCTTGGTGCGACGTACCGCCTGCGTGACAACTTGTACCTGCTCGGCGGGGCACGCTATCTGCACTTTTCCAACGCACACCTCGAAGGGCCAAAACGCAATCCCTCGATCAATGCGATTGAAGGGTATGTGGGGGTGATGGTTACGTTTTAACAACGCGGCTACGACGGCATTCGCGGAGCGAGTCCCGGCCCCGGGTTATGGTGCCTCAGCCCCGGAGGGGCGAAAGAGCTTAGCCCACGGCGCGAGCCGTGGGTGGCAATATATTCGATACAACCAGCCCCGGAGGGGCGTAAGAAGCGTGGAATCGGCGAATGGGCTGGCGGCACGGGACGCGTGGGGTGGTGCGGAGTGGATCTTCGGTCCCACCGGGCCGGCCCGGCGCTGGAACCGCATTCACCGAACAAACCATCCGATCGTCGGACGCTGCTTGGAAATCCGGTGGTTCTTACGCCCCTCCGGGGCTAGCGCGTGCGGATGTTTTCCCACGGCTCACGCCGTGGGCTAAGTTCTTTCGCCCCTCCGGGGCTGAGGACAATCACCCCCGCGTATTCGACCCCATCGGCGTGGCCACGTTGCTGCGGCCGCGCTTGACGGTGAGCTGCACCATCGGTTCTTCCGGGCAGCGGGCGGCGAATTCTTCGTAGAACTTGTTGATGAATGTGCGCGTGGCCCACGAGGTGCCATCCGCCAGGCCGCAGATGGTGGTGCCGGGCATGATGCCCATGGTCTTTTCCAGTTCCATCAGCAGGTCGATGTCGCGGGCGCGGCCCATGCCGTCCATGATGCGGTTGAGGATTTTGATCATCCACCCGCTGCCTTCGCGGCAGGGCGTGCATTGGCCGCAGGATTCGTGGGCGTAGAAGCGCACGCAGTTGCGCAACGCGGCGACCATGTCGGTGTGCTCGTTCATGACGATCATGCCGGCGGTGCCCAGGCCCAGGCATCCGCCGCGGAAACGGACGTCGTCGAAATCGAGCTTGATGTCGAGTTGATCGGGGCCGAGCACGCCCATGGAAATTCCGCCGCAGATCGCGGCCTTGTACTTGCCGCCCTTCATGCCGCCGGAGTGGTGGTTGATCGCGTAGTCGAGCGTGATGCCCAGTTCGTCTTCATAGACGCCGGGCTTGTTCACGTGGCCGGACATGCCGTAGAGCTTGGGGCCCGGCGAGCTCTTGGTGCCCATGGTTTTGAACCAGTCCGCGCCGCGTTCGAGGATCGGCGGGACGAGGCAGAGCGTTTCGACGTTGTTGATGACGGTGGGCCGGGCGAACGCGCCGGCGATGGCGGGGAAAGGAGGCTTGTTGCGCGGCCAGCCGCGTTTGCCTTCGAGGGCTTCGAGCAGGCCGGTCTCTTCGCCGCAGATGTATGCGCCAGCGCCGCGGTGGACGTAGCACTCGAGTTTGTGGCCAGAGCCGAAGATCCCCTTCTGGCCGAAGACGCCCTTCTCGTAGGCTTCCTTCAGCGCGCGTTCGAGGACCTTGGCCTCGTGGTGGTATTCGCCGCGAATGAAGATGTATGCGACGTCCACCTGCGTGGCGAGCGCGCAGATGGCAATGCCTTCGAGCATGGAGTGCGGGTCGTAGTCGATGAGGTAGCGGTCTTTGAAGGTGCCGGGCTCGGATTCATCGGCATTGACGGCGAGGTAGTGCGGCCCCTTCTTTTCCTTGGGGATGAAGGACCATTTCTGGCCCGCGGAGAAGCCGGCCCCGCCGCGACCGCGAAGCCCTGAGTCGGTGACGAGCTTGATGATGTCGTCGGGCTTCATGTCCAGCGCCTTGCGGAGCATGGCGTATCCGCCGGTGGCGACGTATTCGTCGTACCAGTGGACGTGGCGCTTGGCGGGGTCGAGGTCGATGCGTTTGGTGAGGACGGGTTCGGTGAAAGCCATGTTTGTATGCTCAAGAAAGGGAAGCGGGATAAATGGGAGCCAGGAGCGAGAAGCCAGGAGCCAGAAGAAGAGCGGGAACGGCGTACCGTTCGGGCGGAAGGCGTCGTGGTGTTTTGGGATCTGCCGAACTCATTCTGGCTCCTGGCTTCTGGCTCCTGGCTTCTTCGTAATTTGGCGCCCTTCCACAATGACCTCGTCGATCGTCGTTCGCCGCAGTTTCATGCCGGGCTTGTCGGGGAGCTCGGCTTCCTCGACGTTGTTTTGCCGGTAGATCACTTTCGGCTCGTGCTTCGCCGGGTCTGTATGGATCGCCTTGCGCACATGCCCGACCTGACGGCCGAGCCAACCTAGGAAACCAGTGCCCGGAAGTTCCTTTGGCATTTTTCGGTCGTCTACTTTGCCAACTCCGGCGAAACCGTTTGCGTCTTCGGATCATAGCCGTCGATGAAGCGGCGGATGTCGTTTACGGTGCTGTCGCTGTGGCCGAAAGTCAGGATCGCGGCCTTGGCCTTTTCCTTATCGTAGCCGAGCGTCGATTCCTGGTAGGCAGCGACCATCATCGCCGTCCGCCGAACGCCCTGGGCACAGTGTACGAGCACGGGCTGATTCCCCGGCTCGGCAGTGACGCTGAGGAATCGGCGGACGTCTTGCGTGGTCGGCCATCCGCCGAGCTTCACCGGGACGCGCTCGGCCTTGATCCCCCGCTCCTTGAGCAGCGCGAATTCCTGGGCGAACTGCGGTTTGGCGAGGTCGGCGATTTCATTGTCATCCACCAGGCAGACGACCGTCCGCGGATGCACCTTGTCGATGGCCGACTCCAGCTCATGCACCGATCGGGCACCATCACGATACAGCACGCCTTCCTGCACCGTCGCCAGATGGTACGTGACGAAGTAGTGCCGCCACACCACAAAGCCCACCGCCGTCAGCGCGATCACGGTGATCAGCGGCCGCAGCCAGTTCGAGCGAGGTTTGAGGGTGAACGTTTCGGTCATACTCAATTCATCGTCTTGCCTTCGGCTCCGCCGTGCGGGTCGGAGTGAACGCCTTCGCGTGAAACCTCCGAGTGCCCCGCCGGGTGGGCGGCGTGGCCGTGCGATTCTTCCTGCCAGTCGATGGTCGGGTCCTTATAGTCCTGCGCCTTGGGCGGCAGGCCATCGAGAACCTTGTCGAAGTTTTCGGTCGTGAGATTTTCGTAGAGCACTTCGTTGACCAGCGCCACCGGCGCGGTGCCGCAAGCGCCCAGACACTCGAGCTCGATGAGCGTGAAGCGGCCATCGGCGGTCGTCTCGCCAACCTCGACGCCGAGCTTCTTCTTGCAGTGATCGGTCAGCGCGCCCGACTCGCAGATCTCGCACGACAACGATCGGCAGACCTGGACAAGATATTCGCCCTTGGGCTTGAGCCAGTATTCTTCGTAGAACGTGGCGGTGTCCATCACCTCGGCGGGCGCGAGGCCAAGAAATTCCGCGACCTCCTCCATCGCCTGCACGGGGATCCAGTTGTACGCATGTTGAATCGCGTGCAATGCCGGGAGCAGCACCGCGCGCTTGGTGGGATAGCGCGGGAAATATTTGGTCTCAAGCTCGTGCTTGATCTCATTGGTGAGATAAGGTTCAGCGCGACGCTCGACGACTGCGGTACGACGGTTTTCGGTTATCCAAGCCATAAGGTATTTCGCGTTTTTTCCAAACGGTTCCGGTTTATATTATCACTCCGTTATCTCGACCAGGGCTTCCCCTGCTTCCAACAGTCGCATCGCCTCGGGAAAGGACTTTCCCAACAATACTTGAATGCCAATCGTTGGCCGGTTTTTAAACCGGAGCCACAACACTTGCGGCGGCTTGCCTCTTTGCGTGACCAGATCAGCGAAATCGCTGTCCTTGGACACAATCACGACATCTGATGCCCGCCGCGCGGCTTCAAAAAGTTCGACGTCGCTTGCGTCGCGCAGCCCGATTTCACGCAATGCCTTCGCGATAACCTTGAACCGACTTCCCAGCCACGCGGCAAGCGCCGGATCGAGCTGTGCGTCTATCCAGAAAGTCATGCGCTCGCCACCAGCCGCGGGTGATCCATGTATCGTGCGGCGTAGGCCAGGCTCGCGCGAATGTCTTCTTCTTCAAGATCGGGGAGCTGCTTCAGGATTTCCTCATGGCTCATGCCGGAGGCGAGGAGTTCCAGCACATCGATGACGCGGATGCGGATCCCGCGAACGCACGGGCGTCCGCCGCACTGGCCGGGCCGGACCGTGATGCGCTGCAATAGTTCTGCGGTGTTTGTCATCGGCAACCTTTCCGTCGTTTCCAGCCGATTATATTACCGGTCGAGCTCTGCCGCGATAACGTTGATGCTTCCCAATACCGCCACCACGTCGCTGATCATGTGACCTTCGATGAGCTTGGGGAAGATCTGGTAGTTGATGTAGCTGTTGGGCCGGGTGCGGGCGCGCCAGGGGACGTTTTCGCCGGCGCTGACGATGTAGTAGCCCAGTTCGCCGTTGGCGCTTTCGATGCAGCCGTAGACTTCGCCCTTGGGGGCGGC
>JAQGHP010000404.1 GCA_028288775.1 Phycisphaerales bacterium
AATGACGGTGGAAGTCTTCCTGCCGCTGCTGAATCAATCATTCGTGGAAGGTGTTTTCGTCCCCGACCCGCCCAGCGCCCGCTCGCAGTTGCAGCAGCAGCTCGACCTGTGCTTCGAGCGCCTCGACCACGTCCGCCGATTGATTTACGAGCAGGACCGCGACGAATTCCGCGAGCGCGCCGAGATGTTGCAGCTCCGTTGCGAGTCGATCTTCGAACAGGTGAGCGAGGAGGAAAAACGCGGCAACACCGACCCCGACGCCGCCCTGGCCCCGACGGATTCGTTGCGAAAAATCCGTACCCAGCTTTGCCAAATTGAAGAGCAAATGGAATCCGGGGGGGAAAGCGCGCTCGCGCGGAAGGTCCGAAGCAATGCGCGTTGGACGCAGGAGATTGTCGATTTATATGGTACCGAATCGGATAAGGCGGAATTTAGCCGGATCCAGAAGCAGCTGGAAAAGTATCTCATCGCCCAGGACGTTCGGGGCCTGAAATGGGTCGAGCAGGAGATTATTCCCGTATGGTGGCGCATCCTGCAGGAGAAGGAATGGTATTGGCGCAATGCGTTCGACCTCTGCAAGCGTGTGGACCGTCGGTACATCAATCAGGCGGAGGCGCAGGTTTGGATAGCCCGCGGCGAGGAGGCACAAGCGCAAAGCAACGTGACGGAATTGCGCAAGTGTGTCTGCCGTCTTTGGGAATTGACGGCGCCCGATCAGGTGAAAATGGCCCAGGAACAGGCGGCGCAGACGGGGCTGCGCGGGAGCTGACCCGCGGAATTCCGAACCATGTAGGGCGGCGTACTCGCCCACCGTCCGTGGACCGCGCGAGTGTAAAACGGTGGGCGAGTACGCCCACCCTACATGGCTCCACCGTGGCACGGGTTTTCAACCCGTGCGAAATGCGCCAGTCGTAAGTTTTTTTGATTACGCACCGAGCACGGGTTGAAAACCCGAGCCACAATGGGGCGTTTCTCCGCGACCCGTTTCACCTTTTCCCTGGCGCATTCCATTTCAAAATCTGCCCCGCCTTCAAGAGCCGTTCCTGCAGCGCCGCAACATCCACATCTTGCACGCTACTCTTCTTCTCCAGCGCCAGGTGCGCCGCCGTCGCCGCACTTTGCCCCAGCACCATGAACACCGGCTCCATTCGGATCGACCCGTACGCGATGTGGCTGGCCGACAGGCAAACCGGCACCAGCAGGTTCTCGCACTCTTCCTTCTTGGGCGTGATCGCGCGATAGGCGATCGGGTACGGGGCGGCGGGGGCGACCTGCACGTCCCCCTCGTTTCGTGCCACGCCGCCCTGCACCACGCGCTGGCAGTTGTGCGAATCCATGTTGTACGCGGCCAATCCGATTGCATCGTCGGCGGTGCTCTTGTGCTCGCAAACCGATTGCGTCACCACGTACGGCCCCACCATCCGCCGAGCCTCGCGCACGTACATTTGGTGCGGCCACCCGCCGGTGTCGGTGAATTCATCCTTGCACAATCCCCAGCTCCGCATCTCCATTCGGAACTCGTCGGGCGCGCGATCGCTTGTGCCCATGAAATGCAGAAGACCCTGAATGTATTCCAAATGCGCGTGCCAGAGCCGGGCGCGCGTCGCGAAGTCGCCGTTGGGATAGTCCCAGCTCATGCCGATGAAATCCGTCGAGACGGGCCCGTTGTTATTCACGTCCGTCTTCCCGCCGGGCATTCGGTCGATCTTGAGAAACGCGCCCAATCCGATCGGCTTCCCCGCCGCGTGCAGCGCCTCGAAATAGCGGCCCAGGATTTCGTACCGCGCGGGGTCATACCCGGCGGGCGGGCCGATGGGAATTTGATTGTCTCTATTTTGCGTGATGCACAAACGGAAGTTGTAAGCCTGCACCCGCGCGTCCCCGTCCCCCGGCTTGCCGCCGTCGCCCTCCTGAATCAGCGGCAGCAATCCGCTCGACGGATCGCCCGCCTTGCGATACGGATCGACGGGAACGATGAACTGGTGCTTGGGCGTCTGCGCCCGAATGCCGTTCAGCGATTCGCCGTGAAGCGCGGATGCCTCGCGGCCGACCGTATACCCCACCTTGGCCGGGGCCATCAGATCGCCCTCATACCCGGCGTCGATGTACATCGCCGATTCGACGATCACGTGCTCGATCAACTTCTCTTCTGCGCCCGGCGCATTGCGGTCATCGCTGGGAACGCGGGCCAACTCGACGCGCCCGATACGTCCCGCAACTTTCTCGACCTCGCCGACGCGATGGTTGAGCAGCACGCGAATCTTCTCGCCCCCGGCGTTGGCCTCGGCGATAAGCTCCGCAAAGACCTTCTCCGCCACGTGCGGCTCAAACTTCCACGCCTCCGCCTCGCCATACACCTTGCCCACCCGGCGATAAAACTCCCGCGCCATCCCGCCAATCGCGGCCTTGTTCCCGATATCGGTTTCCCCCAACCCGCCACTGCTCATCCCACCCATGTGCCGCCCCGGCTCGACGAGAATGACCGACCTTCCGAGGCCCGCTGCAACGACCGCAGTGATTACACCCGCGGACGTTCCCCCGTAAATGCAGATGTCGGACTTCATGTGCCCTCCCGATGCTTCGCGACAATTTTAGGAGAAAGACACTTTACGCCGGGTACGAGCTGCAAGCGAGGCCCCGGATTCTTCGAGGTGCGAGACTCTCCGTCCCAACGAATCCGGGGCCTCGCTTGCAGCTCGTACCCGGCGTGCTTTAATCACCGGGCATGATTCGTGAACTGTGGCGCAGGCTATTAGCCTGCAAAGCAGCCTAAAAGGCTGCACCACAAGCGCACGGGCGGTGCCATGCGATTATTGACACGGGCCTCCCGCCAGGGCTGTGTGCGAAGCGGCCGCATCACCCGTGCCTCATCTCCTGCGCCGTCGCCCACCCCCGCCCTTTTTCTTTTGCGGGTGCGGGTTGCGGGCGATGCCCGTCGGGCGTGCGCCTTTATGGCGCTGCTGCGGCGGGGCGCCCTTGTGTTTCTTGTGCCGCGCGTGCTGCGGGGCGGGCGTGGGGGCTCCGGTTGATTCACCCGTCGCGCCCCGGCGGGCGCGGCCGATGACTTCCGAGATTGCCAGGTCCAATTCCCGCCGCGGCACGTCCACGCGCACCACGTAGGTCTTTACCACGTCACCGATGCCGATCTTCGTGCCCGTGCGCTCGCCGCGGATCACGCCGGCTTTTTCGTCCACGGTCCACCAGTCGTCCATCAGGTTTTCGTAGCGGATCAGGCCGTCTACGAGGTAGGCCTGGATCTGCACGAACACGCCGAAGTTGGTGATGCCCGTGACCACGCCGCTGAACACTTCGCCGATCTTGTCCTTGAGCAACTCGAGCAGCTTGATCTGCCGCAGCTCGCGCTCGGCGTCGGCGGCGCGGCGCTCGGTGAAGGAGATGTGGCGGCCGATTTCAAGCAGCTCGTCGTAGCTGGGGATCTTGTCCGGGTCGATCTTCACCTTCTTGCGACTGCCCCGCGCGCCGCCGTGGGGAGTGCGGTCGCGGGCTTCGAAGAAGGCGTCGAGCAGGCGATGAATGGTGAGGTCGGCATACCGCCGAATGGGCGAGGTGAAGTGGCAGTAATGCTCGCTGGCCAGGGCGTAGTGGCCGACCGGCTCGGGCGAATACTCCGCCCGCGTCAGGCTGCGCAGCACGGCGAGGTTCACGGCAAACCCTTCGGGCTTGCCGCGGACGTGTTGCAGCAGCGCCTGGATCGCCTTGCGGTCCAGTTGCTTGGGGAGCTTGAACCCGCTGACCTGCACGAACGTGCGCAGCCGCTCGGCGTTGGTGATTTCCGGCTCGGGGTGTACGCGGCGAAGGAACGGCAGGCCCATCGAATCCAGCAGTCGGGCCACCGCCTCGTTGGCCTCGACCATGAACATCTCGATCAGCGTGTGGGTGAAGCTCGTGTCTTCGGGGACCGCGTCGATGACCTTCCCCTCCTCGTCGAGGATCAGCTCCACCTCGGGTAAGTCGAGGTTGATCTGCCCCTGTGCGACGCGGCGCTTTTGCAGCCGCTTGGCGAGGTCGTTCATCTGGTGCAGCAGCTCGACCACTTCCGCCGGGTAGTCGGCGACGCTCCGCGCACCTTCGGGGTGGGGGATAACTTCGGCGTTATCGAGGATCGCCTGCGCCTCGCGATAGCGCAGCCGTTTGGCGCTCTTGATGACGGTGTTGTGGAATTTCGTGCCGACGGGCTGTGCGTCTTCGTTGTAGGTGATGAACGCGCTCTTGCACAATCGCGGCACGCCCTCCTGCAACGAGCAGACGCCGTTGCTGAGAATCTCCGGCAGCATCGGGATGACGAACCCGGGGAAGTAGCAGCTATTCCCGCGGGAGTGCGCCTCCTCATCCAGCGCCGAGCCGGAGGGGACGAAATGGGACACATCCGCGATGTGAACGCCCAGCTCCCAGTTGCCGTTGGGAAGTTGCCGCAGGCTGATGGCGTCGTCGTAGTCCTTGGCGTCGTCCGGATCGATGGTGCAGATCAATTCGCCGGTGAGATCGAGTCGGTGGCCGCGTTCTTCCTCGGGGTTGAAGGCGTCGATCGCCTGCCGGGCTTCGGCCGCGACTGCTTCGGGGAATTTGTCGGGCAGATTGAACTGCACGATGACCGAGCGGAGGTCAACGTCCTTCTCGCCCGCCTTGCCGAGGATTTCGGTGATGACGCCCTGGGCGCGGGTGTTGTCGTCCGGGTAGCTGGTGAGCTCGACTACGACCTTGGTGCCCGGCTTGATGTGCCGCGATGCGGCGTCGGGAGTGAGGATCGGCGTCGTGAACGTGTTGCCGTCGGGCAGCACGGTCCATTCGTGGCCCGTCTTCACCAGCGAGCCGACGAACTTCTTCTGCGTCCGCTCGACGATCTCGGTGATGCGGCCGCTGTACATCGCCTTGCCGTCTTTCTGGCCGCGGCTGGTGATCTTGGCGCGGACGATGTCCCCGGTGATCGCGCCGTTGTTCTGCCCTTCGGGGATGAACAAATCCTCGCGGCTGCCGGGGTCGGTCGGCACGACGAAGCCGAAGCCGCGCTTGTTGTGGCGGTAGGTGCCGGTGAATTCGTCGCGGCTCTCGGTCTGGGTGGGGAGCATCACCGCCCCCCGCAGGCCCAGGACGACGCGGCCCTCGTGCATGAGCTCGCGCAGGGCGTCGCGGAAGGCGTGGTACTTCTGGCCTTCGGTCAATTGGAGTTGCTCGGCGAGCCCTTCGGGCTGCTGCGGGCGGTACTCTTCGGAACGGAGGTGGGTCAGGATTCGGTTGCGCAGTGGTTCTGCCATATAAACTTTCCGGCCAACCCGGGCACCTGCCGCACCGCGGGGCAATCGGCCCCGACAAAAGGTGCGACGGCCAACGGGCCGCCAATGCGGGTAAAGACTACCCGCGGTCAAAATGAAAATCAGCGTAGAGTGGTCGAAAATGAAAACAC
>JAQGHP010000438.1 GCA_028288775.1 Phycisphaerales bacterium
CCTGCGGGCCCGAGGTTCTTTTGCGCGCCGCCGTAGACGAGGGCGCACTCGGAAACCGGGTGCGGGCGGGAGAGGAACTCGCTGCTGGCATCGACGACCAGGTTCGGATGCTTGGGCCAGGTCGGCAGACGATGGCCGTGGACGGTCTCGTTGGTGCAGACGTGGAAATAGTCGGCATCCGGGGAAAGCTTCCATTCATTGGGCAGCGGAGAATGGTCGAAGTTGCTCGCCTCGCTGGTGGCGACGATGTTGAGCTTGCCGACTTCCTTCCCGCTGCCCGCGGCCTTCTTGCTCCATTCGCCGCTGACGAGATAGTCGGCGCTGGTGTGCAGGAAGTTCATCGGGATAACCGTGAAAAGCGCCGTCGCCCCGCCCTGCAGGAACACCACATCGTGCGTGTCGCCCAGGCTCAGCAGCTTCTTGCAGAGCGCGATTGCCTCGTCATTGACGGCCTCGAACTCCTTGCCGCGATGGCTGACCTCGGCGATGCCGAAGCCCTTCCCCTGATAATCCACCAAAGCCGCGGCGGATTTCTCCAGCACTTCCGTCGGGAGCATGGCGGGGCCGGCACTGAAATTGAAGATGCGGTGAGACATTTTCGGGAATTCCTTTGTCGTGGGTTCAATTGCTTCTTTGACAATCCTTCATCTACAAGACGCCGCTGGCGCGCCTCCAGAAAGAGGGTCAGATAATAGGGCAACACGCGGGAAATGGAAACCGGAAGGGCAAGCTTGCGCGTCCGATGTGATCCCAGTCTAATTGGGGTAGAATGTCTGGAGGAGAATTCAATGCAGGAATCAACGATTCGCCTTCACGTCGAACCATTGAGCGAGGGCGGCTTTTTGGCGACCAGCCCGGACGTGCAAGGGCTCGTGGCCGAAGGGCGCACGATTACTGAGGCCGTCGAAATTGCACAGGGGCTGGCGCGGAAGATTCTCGAGTCCTGCCTCGAACACGGAGATCCGGTACCGCCGGCACTGGCCGCGCTTGCCGGCGACAAGCCTGTCGATCTCTTGGTCCCCGTCAGCGTGGGGTGACATGTGGGGCGGCTCTCAGGTTTCAAATACCGTGATGTTGTGCTGAAGTTGCGCCACTTCGGATTCGCTTTCGATCGGCAAGGCCCGGGAAGTCATGAAATCTGGCGCAACCCGCAGAACGGACGGAAGCTGACGCTCCCGCATCATCCGGGCGATATGAAAGAGGGGACGCTACGCGCGATCCTGCGCGAGGCGGGGATCGACGTACAGGCATTTCTAGACGCCTGATATTCGCCGTCACATCGCGGCAATACCATCGGGCGTAACCAGCAGCAGGCGGTCAGTCACCTGGTGCGGCATGTTCTGGTAGTCCTCGGAGATTTGCTCGCGCAGGCGGGCGATGGTCTCGGCGTCGTTGCGGAAGCACAGGAGGATGTCGCGCGTGGGGATGGCCGCGGCGAAGGGGCTGCCGAGGTGTTCCTTGAGGCGGTCGTGCAGTGTGGGCAGCAAAATGCGGCTGGCGTCGTAGCCGTCGCCGGTCTGGAAGAGGATGAGGCTGATCTTCCCGCTCTCGTCCTGGGCGGCGGACGCGACCATCGTCTCGCTGTGCGAAACCAGGTTCTCCAGGGCGACGTCGTGCAGGTCGTCTTCCGTCACGTTCCACGCTTCGAACTGGGCTTGGGGGATGTAGGCGATCGTGCGGTCGCTGTCGATGGCGTAGGCGATTCGCAGGCCGTCAACCAGCGATTGGCTGACCGTTTCGCGGTGAGCCGGGCCGGCGTCTTCGGGGAGCACCATCGGGAAGATGCGCTCCTTCAGTTGCTCGAAGGTTCCCGTGCGGTCGGGCGTGCCCTCTGCCGCCCGGATGAGTTCGACCACCCAGCGCTCGATGTGATGGCGCATCTCTTCGGGGTGCAAAACCGCAAGGCGGTAGATGTTTTCCAGGGAAACGACGTGCCCGTTCACCCGCATGGAGAACGGCTCGTCGCCGCGTGCCAGCTTCACTAATGGGAACTTCTCCGGCACGACGCGGAAGATCTGCTCGACAAACTGCTCGCGGGAAATCGCCGACATAACGACAATAATAGCTTTGATTTGTGGAAATGACCATTGCCTAAGGGAAGGGATTGCAAAATGCAAAGTGCAAATTGGAAGAGGTGTTTCGTGGTCGCGATCGTTCTCAGGAGGACCCTCCCCAATTTGCACTTTGCAATTTGCAATCCTTCCCCCCCGCAATTGCGGCCCCAGGCAAGTCCCCCTATAAGTGGCCGCCATGGCGCAGCAGGGAATTCGTGTTGGGATTATCGGAGCGGGTTGGCCGGGGGGAAAGCATGCGGAGGGCTATAAGGCGGCGGGTGGGTTTCAGCTCGTGGCGGTGGCCGACCTCATCCCCGCCCGGCGGCGCAAGCTGATGGCGGACTTTGCCATGGGGCGCGAATATGCCGATGCGAACGCCCTTTTAACGGACGTCCAGGTGGACGCCGTCAGCGTGTGCCTGCCTAACGCGCTGCACCTGCCGGTCGTGCTCGCGGCGCTCAAGGCTGGAAAGCATGTGATCTGCGAAACGCCGCCCGCCCTCAACGCGGGTGAGGCGAAGAAGCTGGCCGCCGCCGCGGCCAAGGCGGGGAAGGTGCTGCTGTACGCCTGCCAGCGCCGCTTCGGCGGCGCGGAACAAGCGACCCGGCTCACCATCGACAAGGGCTACGTGGGCGATGCGTATCACGCCCGCGCCTCGTGGATGCGCACCCGCGGCATTCCCGCCGGCACGGGCTGGTACACCGATAAATCCAAAGCGGGCGGCGGCGCGATGATGGACCTGGGCGTGCAAATGCTCGACCTCGCCTGGCATCTGCTCGGCCAGCCGCGACCGACCAGCGCCTACGCCATCTTCAACCAGCGCTATCGCGGCGCTTTGCCGCCCGAAACCCCGTACGACGTGGAGGATGCAGGCTTCGCGCTACTGAAATTCGAGGGGGACAAGTCGCTGGAACTGTCGGCGAGCTGGGCCATCAACCAGCCGCCGCGGGAACATGGCACCAAGTGCCAGATCTACGCGGAAAAGGGCGCGATCGTCGTCTACTCCCCGCAAGGCCCCCTGCTCTACCGCGGCTTCAACCCCGGCGGAGAAGCGAAGGAAACTCCGCTGAAAACGCCCAAGATCGTCCACTATCATGCGATGATGCGCCACTTCAAGGAGTGCATCGCCGGGACGGCTACGCCCGTGCCCGGGCCGTCCGAAGGATTGGTCTTGATGCAGATGCTCGACGCGATTTACAAGAGTGCGGGCAGCGGCAAAAGCGTGGAGATCAGGTCGTCCGATGTGGGCGGGGAAAAAGTGCCGGAAGTTGCTTCCGATGCTGCGACGTAGCGTAGGAGTGCGGCAGTTCCGATGGCCTGTCTTCAGTTCCCTCCTCCGGTACGCCGGGGGAGGGTTAGGGAGGCGGTTCGCGCGGAGGGTTCAAGGGGCATGACCCCTTGAAGTCTGGAGCTCTTGAGCATTTGAACCTTCTCGCCCCCACCCCTGCCCTCCCCCGGAGTACCGGCGGAGGGAGTTGGGAGCTGCCGAAGTGTTGTGATGCGCCCGCTCACGTTTCCGCAGTTGCGAATTTCGACGGCTACCCCTCATTCCCACCCAGCTCCCTCGTCTGGAAGAGCCACATCCCCGCGCTAAGCGCAAACGCGGCATAGGCGATGCCATAACCCGCGGCAATCGCGATGTACAGCCAGATCGCCCCGAGTGTGACGGCGTTGTTCGCGGCGGCGGCGCGGGAGCCGCCCATGGCGATGTCGTGGTAGATCGTCTGGTGACGGATGTCGAACACTTCCAGATACGGCAACACCGTGCTCGCCGTGTGGGCGAAACCGCGGCGGAGGGCCGAGGCGTCATCCGCAAGCGGGTAGAGGAATCGCGTGAGATTCCCCGCGATGTACAACAGGATCACCGTCGGCAGGTTCACCACCAGTGAAAACCGTGTGGACAGCGCGACGCCGATCGCGGCCAGCACGCTGATCTGCAGCCAGACCAGCACCAGGCTCGGCACCAGGCCGGCCAGGTGCATGATGCGCAGGTCATGGATCTGCTTAAGCTCGCGGTCGTCGAGCGTCCAGGGGCGGAGCTGATAATCGGTGGGGATGCGCGACCAGGTGCAGAGGAGAATCAACCCGCCGAGGATCGCGACCGCCAGCAGCGCCGCCAGCACGATTCCCAGGTACTTGCCGACCAGCACTTCCCATCGGCGGACGGGCTTGCTCATGAGCGTGAGCATGGTGCGGTCTTCAATTTCGTCGAAGATGGATTTGCTGGTGGCGAAGAGGGTGATGACCAGCACGAGCAGCAGCACGACGTCGAGGGCCACGGATTTGTACATGACCGTGTCTTCGCCGAGGGTGAAGAACGGGAGCATGCCGAAGACGATCAGGACCGCGGCGCCCAGCGCGACGAGCAGCGAGTAGATCGGCTGAACGACGGCCTCAATAAACGTGTGGCGCAGGATGACGGAGGTTCGGTACATGGGCCGGGGATTGTACTATGGGCTGGGGCGATTGCGAAAGGAGGGAGGTCAGTTGCGGGCCTGAAATCCGAATTCCGAATCCCCGAAACCCGAATCAAATCCGAATGACGAAATCCGAATTCCCAAACCGGGAGAGCCACGAATGAACACGAATGGGCACGAATAAGAAGTCTTCATTCATTCGTGTGCATTCGTGCTCATGCATTTGTGTTCATTCGTGGCTTCCGCCTTCGGATCTGGGATTTGATTCGGGTTTCGGGGATTCGGAATTCGGATTTCCGCAACCGCGGCTATTGATGGCGGATTCCGAAGGTCTCGAATTCGCCGGTGGCGGGGTAGGTTTCGGCTTCGACTTGCTGGATGTATCCGTTCATCTTTTTGCGGATACATTGAAGGACGCCGTCCATTTCCTGGTCGGCGCCTTCCATCACCAGCTCGACGCGGCCGTCATTTAGATTGCGCACGTAGCCGTGAACGTTGTAGCGAATTGCGATGTTCTGGGTGGTGTACCGAAAGCCGACCCCCTGGACGCGGCCATCAAAGTGGTAAATGCGGCGTTGCATTCTTCGGTCTCCACGGTTTCCCCCGCTAACCGACACCGCAATCATCGTACCCAACGCCACCGGTTCTTCCAAGGAGAAAAAATTCCTATAATCAACGGGCGATGCAAAGGATGGTAGCGGGGTCGTTCTTTTCACCCGCCTCAAGGGTCAGGCCAGCCCTATCCTCCGCCGGGATTTGGGCTGGGCATCTTGCCAACAAGCTGCGTCAGGAACTCGCGGTATTGGCGGTCGATCGTCGGCAGGTCCGCTTCCAAGTAGTGTTCGAGCATCGGCTTGGCGGATTTGGGGTTCCAGTAGATTGCAGCGCTCAACTTGGGAACCCCGCTGCCGAAGAGGCTGCCGTCCGCAGCGTCCTTGAGGATGCGCTGCAGCGCCGGACGGTATCGCCCGCCCTCCCCTTCCCAGAGGAACCGCGCGAATCCCCAACACTGTGCATAAAACCCGGCGATCTCCGCGGAAGTGCGATTGATTACCTGCCCCGCGTGCATCGAGACCAAGTCATCCAAGGGCAGCAGCCCCCCCGCCTCGACCGCCCGACGCAGCGCCGCCAGACGCCCGTAATTGACCGACAGATCCCACCGCGGCAGCCGACCGTCCCATGTCACGTCCTCGAACAGACAGGCAATCCCTTCCTCCAAAAACGGCGGAATGCGGGTGCGGAAATGCCGGGCCGCGAACTGATGAAACCCCTCGTGGGAAGCGACGCAAAAGGTGCCGGTGTCTCCCAGGAAATAGGCCACGTACCAGTCGCGCACGGTGTACCCGCCGCGATTGATCTGGAGGTAAATGCTGGCATCCTCGCCAGTCTTTTGGCGGGTGAAGCTGGCCCACTGGGGCCGCGTGGCGAAGAGGTAGCATTCCATTGGCCGATCGGACTCGGGCACGTCCGGAGCGAGTCGCCGATACTCGGCCAGGGCCCCTTCCATCAGTTGGCCGATGGATTCGAGGAAGTCGTCGTTAGTGACGGTCGCATAGACCACATAGTGCGGCGTCACCACCCGCCGGGCCGGCTCCCCCTGGTACGTCCACGGCTCGACCCGCACGCGGGCGAGCGCCCTCGGCCCGCCGCGGGAATCAACCTGCTGCGGCGAGTGCCCGCAGCCGGCGAGAAGGAGAAGGAGTAACAGTTTGGGAAACCCGCGCACACGCATTTTCGCGGCTATCCTCAGCACCCCCGTGCCAAATGCAACCATTGGTCAGAAATGCGGCGGGATTGACTGGAAGAAAAAGAATTGAACCGCCAAGGCGCCAAGCCGCCAAGGACAGCGAGGAGAATCGAACGCAGAGATGCAGAGGCGCTGAGGTATGAGGGGAGAAAGGGAATATTGGTGCGTGTTCAGCAATTCGAAAAAGCCGTGCGTTCGACCTAATGACTTTCTCTGCGTTTTTCCTCTGCGCCTCTGCGTCTCT
>JAQGHP010000439.1 GCA_028288775.1 Phycisphaerales bacterium
TGTTCGACGCTCTCGATCATGGACAACGCCGGGGCCGGTCGCGTGGCGATGAATACCACGCTTGCCGCATGCACCGGCGGGCTAGCCGCGGAATTCGTCATGTTCATGCTGGTAAAGAAGTGGGACACGGCCGCCATCGTGAACGGCTTCCTTGCGGGTCTCGTGGCGATCACCTGCCCCTGCTACTGGGTTAGCGGGATTGGGGCCAGCGCGTTGGGTGCGGTGGCGGGCGTGCTGGTCATCCTGGCGATGGAACTGCTCGAGTATCTCCGTATCGATGATCCTGTGGGCGCATGGCCCGTTCACGGCGTGTGCGGCATTTGGGGCACGCTGTCGCTGGGCCTTTTCGCATCCGGCGAGTACTCCGCGGCCGGTTCGAGCCCGTTCGGTGTGCCGTCGGTCATTGCCAAGTCGCCCGATGCTCTCACCGGCCTGTTCTACGGCGGCGGCGCGAAAGTGCTCATCGCGCAATGCGTCGGAGGCGCCATCGTCTGCGCCGCGACCTTCGCAAGCGCCATGGCCATGTTCGGCGTGCTCAAGGCCGTGCGCCTCCTCCGCGTTTCGAAGGAAGGCGAACTCCAGGGCCTGGACATCGACCAGCATGGAATCTCGGCCTATCCCGAGTACGTCATCTCGGCCCTGGCCGCCCCACAAGGCAGCCCGGCCGACACCATTGCATATCATCCAAAGTCGGATCGGTTTGCTGAATTGGTCAAGTAAGCAGGCGGTCGACTCCACCGGCGGTGCGAAGGCCGCCGGTGGAGTTCGCCCGGCTTGGAATTGTCATTCCTCGGTTGATCGATAAGACCCAACCATCCAACCCGTCGGCCATTCCGACTCGTTTAAGGGAAGCTCCACGATGAAATTGATCATCGCTATTATTCGTCCCGAGAAACTGGAAGACGTTCAGGCGGCTCTTTCCAATGAAGAAGTGTACCTGATGACCGCCACCGACGTGCGAGGCTGCGGCCGCCAACGCGGCTACACGGAACAATACCGCGGCAGCGAAGGATTCATCCGCCTGCTCTCGAAGGTAAAACTGGAGATCGCCGTGAACGATGAATTCGTCCAACCCGCGATCAAGGCAATTCTCGGTGCCGCCAAATCCGGTAAGATCGGTGACGGCAAAATCTTCGTCCTTCCCCTCGAAGACGCCTACCGCATCCGCACCGGCGAAGAAGGCGCGGTTGCGATCGGGCCGTGAGTTGAGTCGTAGCGGAGAATCGGTACGATCGCGTGATCGTCTCGTGCAGGTTGAGGATCACCCGCGCGACGCTCGTCCATGCGGCCAGTTCGGCAGTGTCCGCGTCCTTGGGCGCGGGGGCATCGCCCACGCCCAGCAGCTTCTGTGCGTCCGCCTTCTCGCCGGCATATTCCTTCTCGTGCTTCGCCAGCAGTTCGCTCAGCACCTTCACCTCGTCCGCACGCGGCTTGCGCGACAACGCGACTTCGTACGCAAACGTGATTCTTTCGGACGTGCCTGCGCCGCCTTCCTTCATGATCCTCACGGCGAAAGCCCGGCTCGCTTCCACGTACGTGGGGTCGTTCAACAGCACCAGCGCCTGCTGCGGGATGTTTGAGCGGTTGCGCTCGCACGTCGCCTCTTCGCGAGATGGGGCATCGAACGCCACGAGGCTCGGCTGCAGGAAGCTCCTCTGCCACCAGGTGTAGAGACCTCGCCGATATTGGTTTTCGCCTTTGTCGGCGGCATATTCGCGCGTCGGGAAGTTGAGCTGCACCCAATACCCGGCGGGCTGGTACGGCTTCACGCTCGGGCCGCCCAGATGGTCGGTCAACAAACCGCTAATGGCGAGGGCATCGTCGCGGACAAACTCCGCGTCCAATCGCCAGCGGCTTTGGCGGGCGAGCAGGCGGTTGTACGGGTCCTTTTCCTTGTCCAAGTCGCTGGGCTTGGAATCCTGGCGGTACGTGCCACTTGTCACCAGCAGCCGGGCCATGTGCTTCATGTCCCAGTTTGAATCCTGAAATTCCGCGGCCATCCAGTCCAGCAGCTCCGGGTGCGTGGGCCATTCGCCCTGCGAGCCCAGATCATCGAGCACCTTGGAAAGGCCCTGTCCAAAATACATCTGCCAGAGGCGGTTGACGTAGACGCGGGCGGTGAGCGGGTTGTCGCGCGAGACGATCCACTTCGCGAGATTCAGCCGCGTGAGACGGCGCTTGGATGCCTCTTCCTGCATCTCCTTGGGGGCGAGAAACGCGGGGACTGCCGGCGACATTACATCGCCCGTGGTGTCCATCCAGTTGCCGCGATGGAGGAAACGCACCGTCCGCGGATTACCCGAGGTGCTGACCAGGCACTTGGGCACGTCATTGAGCAGCGCTTCCTTCTGCTTGTCGAGCTTCGCGACCTCATCGCGCAGCGGCTGCAGCGACGGGGCGACCGAGCGGAAGTAATCGGCGATTTCATTTTTCTGCTGGTCGTTGCGCTGGTCTTTGGCGACCACGAGAATTTCCCGCACCTTGGGCGGGATGGATTGGATGCCCGAAGGGCTGCTGCTGGTCGTGGCGGCCAGCCGCAGCTTGCCGATCTGGTGCTGGGCGAAGGGGGAATGGAATTCGAGCGTAAACGTCAGCGACAACTCGCCGTCGCCCGCAAGCGGCCCCTTGGTTTCGTAGACTGCCGTGTGTGCTTCGCCGAACTTGGGCATCACTGCCCAGCCCTGGCCCTTCTTGTCGATCGAGCTGCCGATCGGGAAGCTATCCTGCGAGAAATCCGCCGTCGCGCGAGCCAGTGCGACGGGCTTGAGCTTCCCCTCGCCCGCCGCGGATTCGACCTTGAAATGCGTCAGGACGAAGTTGCCGTTGGACGATGCGCCGGGACCATGGGCGGGGAACTTTTCATCCGGCATCGCCTCGAGGCGGAAGCCGGTGATCCCCTTCAGATCCGTCTTCGCGGAGATCGTGTAGGTCTCTTTGGCGGGAATCGTGCCCGAGGCGAGGATGCTGCCATCGGACTGCTTATCGAGCTTCGACCCATCCGACGTCTTGAGCTCGCCCAGGTCGAGCACCTTCCACTCGACCGCGCTTTCAAGCTGCTTTTTCTCCCACTGCTCCTGCTCATCAGCCAGGGAAGGGCTGGCGACCTTCAGCTTTTCCTTCGCCGCGACAACGGCCTCGTCGAGCTGGCGGAGCTGCGATTCCTGCTCGGCCGTCGGCACGGGCATGCCCGCCTCGCGGCGGCCGGTCGAGGCCTCCTGGATGTCCGCGAAAAACGCGCCGAAGTTGTAAAAGTCCTTCGACGTGAACGGGTCGAACTTGTGATCGTGGCACTGGCTGCACCCCATCGTGCTGCCCAGCCACACCGTCGAAACGTTGCGCACGCGGTCGGTCAGGTACTTGATTTCGTATTCCTTCGGCTGCGCGCCCCCTTCCTCCGTCGTCTGCAAGAGCCGGTTGTAGCCGCTGGC
>JAQGHP010000492.1 GCA_028288775.1 Phycisphaerales bacterium
GAAGGTCGGCGACTCGTCGGGCGCGGTCACTTCGCGGACGAAGTAGTTCACGTACATCTGCATCTGGCCCAGGTCCTGGTGCGTGAGCTTGCCGAGCTTGAGATCGATCAGCACGTAGCAGCGGAGCAGGCGATTGTAAAAGACGAGGTCCACGAAGTAATGCTCTTCGTCGAACGTGAAGCGGCGCTGCCGGGCCTCGAAGAGAAAGCCTTTGCCGAGTTCCAGCAGGAAGCGCTCGATCTGGCTGATGACGGCGGACTCCAGGTCGGATTCAGAATAGCTCGTCCGCTCGTCGAGCCCGAGGAACTCAAGCACCAGCGGCTCTTTGAGCAAGTCCTGAACGTCGGTCACCCTTTGTCCGTCCCTGGCCAGCTTGCGAATGCCCTTCTTATCGCGGCTCAGTGCGAGCCGCTCGTAGAGGCTGGAGTCGAACTGGCGTTTGAGTTCCCGCAACGTCCAACTTTGCGATGTCGCTTCGATCTCGTAGAAGCTGCGCTCATCGGGGTTCTTGACGCCAAGGAGAAAGACGTAGTGGGACCAGCTCAACGTGAAGGGGCGCGGCCGGGTATCATGCGCTGCTTTGAATTGCTTAGGCGCTGACTGGCGAACTGAACCCGCGAACGATTTTCCAGACGGTGTCTGGAGAATCTGCGACTGAGCAATCGACCTCGGCGTCAATTTTCCAGACACTGTCTGTAAAATTGACGCCCGATCCTGGTAGGCCAGAAAAAATGCCCGCATGTAGGCGAGATTGCTTGCGGAGAATCCTTTCCCAAACTCGGCGGCCAGTCTCCCTGCGAGGGCAGTCACCACCTCCCTGCCGTATGCGGCCCGATCCTTCCCCTTCTGCTCCTGCTCGACGATTCGCCGGCCTATTTCGAAGTTAGTGTGGACCTGAACGAGGTCGACGCCGCGTGCCACCGTCGTGCGGGCGGCAGCGATCAGGGCGCGGATGTCGTCGAAAAATGCCTTGGTCGGCTTCATGGCGAAGTGCTGTTTGCGCATCAGGCCTCGATGAACAACCTGGGCAAGTTTTCGCAAATTAATGCCGTGGCGGGAGGCGGCGCGGACGGATGTTCTACTGATGGGCGTCCTACCCTCGCATCACCGGCAGCGACAGCCCCTCTTTTTTGATCTTGTCCCACCCGCTGCCCAGCTCGCCAATCGGGTCCGGCGGCTTGATGTTGACCTTCGCGTTTTTCAGCTTGGCTTCGCCACGTTTTACCTTGTCGGCGAACTTGCGGACCTCGGCGAACAGGGCGTCGAGGATCTCGTCTTCCTTTACCGTCGCGACCTGCTCGCCCTGCACGTAGATCACGCCCTTGTGCTTGCCGGCGAACACCGCCACGTCGCTGCCCTCGGCTTCGCCCGGGCCGTTGACCACGCAGCCCATGACGGCAATCTTCACCGGCACGTCGATCTCGCCCATCCGCCGACGCACCTCGGCCATCATCGCGATCAGGTCGATCTCGATCCGCCCGCAGGTCGGGCAGGCGATCAACTCGGGCTCGGAGCGCAGGCGAAGGCCCAGCACCTGGAGCATCTCTTTGCCGTCTTCGACTTCGTAAACCGGGTCGGCCGCGTAGCTGATGCGGATGGTGTCGCCGATGCCGTCGGCTAGTAGCGCGCCCAGCGCCACCACCGAGCGGATGCGCCCCGTCTCCGGCGGCCCCGCGTGCGTCACGCCCAGGTGCAGCGGGAAATCGAATTTCTTGCTGCACTCGCGGTACGCCGCGAGCACGATCTCGGGGTCCACGCTCTTGGCGGAAAGCACCACGTCGTAAAAATCGTTGTCGGCGAAGATGCGCAGGTATTCTTCCAGCTTCTCGACCATGATGGACGTCATCATGCCCTGGTAATCCTGTTCGAGGGCGGCTTGTTCCTCGGCGCGCTGGGCCTTGTTGCCGCGTTCCACGATGCCGCCTTCGTTGGCGCCCACGCGGATCGGGATGCCGCGTTCCCTGCACGCCGCAATCACCTTTTCCACCTTCGGCCGGTCCTTGAGGTTGCCGGGGTTCAGGCGGATCTTGTGGATGCCCGCTTCGATCGATTCCAGTGCCCGCTCGAAGTGGAAATGCACGTCTGCGATCAACGGCACCCGCACCTGATTGAGGATTTCCTTCAGGGCGAGCGTGTCCTTCTTGTCGGGGACCGCGACGCGCACGAGATCGGCCCCGGCGTGGTGCAGTGCATTGATCTGCTTGACGGTGGCGTCGATGTCGTAGGTGTAGGTGCTGGTCATGGTCTGCAAGGCAACCGGCGCATCCCCCCCGATGCCGACAAACCCGTGCTGCCTGTCACCAATCATCACCTTGCGCGTTTTCCGGCGGACCACCGACATGCGATCGCTCCTGTTAAGCTTCCTTGCGTCTCCGCCACTACAACCGCGGCAGATGTTCCGTCTGGCAGGACAGCGAATCCTAAGAAAGCAGGGGGTGGAAAGCAATTGACAAGGCTCGCCGGCCCAAACGGCAAACCCTTTGCAAGTCGTGTGAAACGCTTGGCCGCGAAGGCGCGAAGACAGACGTCCGTGGTGAACAATCCGGATTAGCCCAGCAGATCAAAAGTCCCGCCTGGCAGCGCCACGACGTTGGCCATGCGGCCGACGGTCAGCGGGCCGCTTTGCAGGTCGAAGGCGTCGTCGTTGGCGGGGAAGTCCACCGCGATGCTCGCGCCGCCGGCGTGGAGGACCATCGACTGTTCGTCGAGGGCGCGGATGCGGCCCTGGATGATCTTCGGCGGCCCGAAAATGGGGGTGATGAACAGCCCGCCGCTGGGGACGGTGTAGACCTTGCGTGCGTTGACGCGGATGATGCCTTTCACCGGCGTATTGACCGGGCCGCTGTAGCCCGGGCAGACCAGGTGCATTTCGTAATTCGTGCCTGCGGGGCTGAAGATCACGAGTCCTTCGCGCACCGCCGTTACCTTGCCCGAAGCGGGGAACACCGTTGCAGTCGCCATGTCACTCCTGGAAAACGTCGCGTATTGACTTCCGTCGCATTCTACCGGCCGGGAGGCGGCAGGCAAAGGTGAGCGTCGCGCGGGTGGTAGGTCAGCAAAAAAGGACATGGGCGCCTTCGCCCCTGTTTCCGCCCCAAATTTAGGGAGAACAGGGGCGAGGGCGCCCATGCCACTGCAAACTTGCCCGCCATCGTTGCTTGGGAAGATTTTCACGTCTGGCACGAACCAATTCTTGCTGGCACGACGGGCCGGTGACAACTCGCGGGCATGAATTTCCGGGTTAGTCGGACCATCCACCACATCGGACGGGACGCCGCGGGCGATTTTTGAAATGAAGGACGGCGGCGTGCCGTCCTACGGATGGCGCGGGGCGTTTTTGCCCTCGCCGTTCATTTCGCGAACGAAGGAAGTTTGCCGCTGCCTCTTCTTGAACCCAAAACCGGCCATCGGACCGCGCCGGGCACGCTCCCGGCGCGGCCGGCCGCCGTGCGCGCACATCGCAATGCCGATGACCTCCTGAGTGAGTTCTCCGTCTCGGGCACCGAGGAATGCTTCGAGGAAATCGTGCGGCGGTACGGCGCGATGGTCCTTAGCGTCTGCCGGCGCGAGACGCGCCACAGGCAGGACGCGGAGGACGCGACGCAGGTCGTGTTTCTCGTACTCGCCGAGCGGCTGCGGGCGGGGGAGAAAATCCGCAGCCCCGGCGCGTGGCTCGCGCAGGTGGGCAAGCGGGCCGCGGCAGACATCCGCCGATCGCGTGCGCGACGCCGGCGGCGCGAACAGGCGCGGGCCGCATCCGAAATCACCCACACGCCGTTGCCCGACGACGGCGACGCCGTCGCGCGGATCGTGCGCGAAGAACTGGAGCGGATCCCCGCGAAGTACCGCATCCCGCTCATCCTCCACTATTTCAACGGCCAGAATTTCGTCGACGCGGCGGGCGTGCTGGGGATCAAGCCTTCGACACTGGGCGTGCGGATCTTCCGTGGCCGCAAGTTGCTGGCCGAGCGCCTCGCCCGCAGGGGGTTCCAAATTTCCAGCGTCGCGCTCGTCGCGCTGCTGGCGACAGTGGTGCGGCGGAGCGTGTCAGACGCGCTGGTGAAAGCCGTGGCCAGGGCCGCGGTGACGGGCGGCGCGGGGGCTTCGGTTTCCGCGGGTCCGCTGGCGCTCGGGCAGGGACTGGCGGCGTTCGCCGCGTCTTCGCAGGTGAAGATGATCGCTGCCGCGGTGCTGCTGGCGGCGGCCGCGGTGGGTGCCCGGGCGGCGGTGCAGTGGCGGCCCGAAATTCCCAGTTTCCTCGATCCGCGCAGGATCGTGCCGCCGATCCCCAACCTCCGCACGAATCTTCCCAGGCTCCGCGCCGACGCCCAGGATTCGGGAAAGCTCGACCAGACGCCGGGCACGAATCAGTCGATCGCGGCGGTAGAGAAGACGACGACTTCCCCATCCGGGCTGGCGATCGCACCGTGGCTTGCGCGACGCGGGCCGGTCATTGGTCCGCCGCCCTATATCGCGCCGCCGTTGATGCGACCGTTTACATTTGGGCCGCCTACGGGTATCGCGACGACGCCGGTCTCACCGCCGTTTCGAAATCAGCCTTTGGCATTTGGCATGCCAGCCGCATCGCCCCCGCCGCCTTTTGCAAAGCAGCGCGGCGCAACTGCGTCCGACGACGACATGGGTGCCAGGGCAGCGCCGGGCCGCATCGCGGCTGGGCCGCCGCAACAGGACCATGCCTCCGCGCACAAGTCGCCGGGACCGGTCCACGCCACGGGCCCTCACAACGTCATCAGCCCCCAAACCAGTGGATCGCTGAACGACCCGGCTCTCAATCCCAATCCTCCCACCGACGGAGCGCAATCCGCCCCGCCGGGCGGCGCGACCGGCCCGGGTGCATCGTTCCAGCCGAATTCGATCCTGAGCCCCGGCACGACCGATCCCGGCAGCTCCCCGATCCTTGGTCCGGGCACGTCTCAGGGAACTCTCAATTCCGGCAGTGGGTTCGACTACGGGGCACTCTCCGGCCCGGGCTCCGCCGGTTCGCCACCATCCGCTGTCGGCTTCAGTACTATTCCCGGGCAATCGAGCGACACCGTCGTCTCTGGCAATGACCTCCAGTTCTCGGCGGGCGGCGCGGTGGATCACATTCACTACAACAGCATCGTCACGCCCGAACCCACTTCCGGGGCGTTGTTCGCCATCGGTGCCGCCGGCTTGCTCGTTCGCCGCCGGCGCAAAAGCCAGGTCCGCTGAATCCTTCTCCTTCCAGACGCTGCTATGACCGTGCATGATTCGTAAATTGTGGTGCAGCCTGGAAGGCTGCACCACAAGCGAACAAGCACGCACGATCATTTACTGCGTCTCGCGCTGCCAAAGCCCGTGCGGTCTCATCCGTTTAGCCGCCCCGCTTGCGGGGCGTTTTTGGGAGCGCCAGGAGAAGCGCCCCGCAAGCGGGGCGGCTAAACAATGGCTCGGCCCGCACGGGCTTTGGCAGCGCGAAGAGCAGTAGCCGCGAGGGCTACCCGTTGCCCACGACGTTCATCACGCTGGTGAACTGCGCCACCTGCCCGCCGGGGCCATTGGGGGAGCCGATCAGGTGGGCGAAGACGTTGACGTCCACCTTGTACGTCCCGGGGCTCGCGTACGTGTGCGCGCCTTGCACGTAATATTCGCCAGTTGCGTACGAGCCGATGAGGACGCCGGCGGAATGGGTGCCGTCGCCCCAATTGATCACGGCGTTGATCGACTGATCGATCGTCCTGAACGTGAACTCGCCGAGCGTGGTGTTGAAGTTGGCCGCCGCGACTTCGAGAAGGCTCAGGCCCCCCGCGCTGGGCTTGAGCGTGGTGACCTTCGCGATGCTCGAGAACTGTGCCACGGGAGACGTCGGGTGGATCGGCGAGCCGATCAGCGACGCGTAGACGCTTACCGTTTCCCGGTACGTGCCGGTCTTCGCGTAGGTGTGGGTGCCCTCCACGTAATATTCGCCCGTTGCGTAGGAGCCGTCGAGGACGCCGGCGGAATGGGTGCCGTCGCCCCAATTGATGACGGCGTTCAGTGCCTGATCGACGGTCTTGTAGGTGATCTCGCCGAGCTTCGTGGAGAAGGAAACGCCGGCGTATTCGGCCAGCGAGAGCCCGCCGGGCGTCGGCTTGGGGGCGGCGGCGTTGATCACGCTGTTGAACTCGGCGATCGCGCCGGTCGGGAGTATGGGTGACCCAAAAGGTCGGGCGAAGATCTTCACATTCACCTTGAACGAACCCGTGTCGCCGTAGGTGTGCGTGCCTTGCACGTAATATTGGCCGGTGGCGTACGATCCGATGAGGGTGCCCGCCGAGTGCGTGCCGTCGCCCCAATTGATCACGGCATTCAGCGCCTGGTCAACCGTTTTGAACGTAAACTCGCCGAGTTTGGCGGTGAATTTCTGCGTGGCGACTTCGCTGAGCGTAACGCCCGACGGCGGCGCAACGGCCGAAAGCGGCATGACCACTCCTGCAGAAGCGTTCGCCGTATGCGCATGCCCCACGACGGGCGCGGCGCTCATCATCCGACGAACTTCCAGGGACTCTACTCCTTGAGAAAACCAGCTCATCTTGCCTCCGAAATGTAAAATGCAAACCCGCTTGCGAGAGACCCACGCCCGAGAGACGCCGTGGAGCGGGTTCGCATTTCAAAAATCCTGGAGGTGCGCTGGTTCCGATTTCGCGGTCGAACGACGCGCCTCCCAAGGCGCGGCTACAAGGAGGCTTCACAATCCGTGGCATGGCGCCTCGCCCGTGTCCTTGCCGCCATAGCGGCAGATTCATGGCCGGGGCGCCCATGCCACAGAAGATTCGGAAATCACCACCAAACTGTTGATCCGGTTTGTCACCACCTTCGAGCGCGAGGTATCGTCGCCACGTAGCGGCGATTGACGCCGGCGCGGGCGGTTGCACAATTGCCACCGGGGAGTCCGGGCAGGAATAGCATGCGACTACTTAACAAAAACATCATCGTCACCGGCAGCACCACGGGCATCGGCGAGGCCATCGCCCGGCGATGCGTCGTCGAGGGGGCGCGGGTGCTCGTTCATGGGCTGGAACACGATCTGGGGCGGAACGTCGTCGCGGAACTGGGCGCGAAGGCCGCGCTGCACGTGGATGATCTGGCGGACCCGGAAGCGGCGGGCCGCATCGTCGCCGCGGCGGTGAAGGCATTCGGCAAAATCGACGCGATCGTCAACAACGCCGCGTACATCGTGCGAAGCAATATCGAGACGACCGATGCCGCGGTGTTCGACCGCGCGATGGCCGTCAACCTCCGCGCCCCCCTGCTGCTCGCCCGCGCGGCCATGCCCCACCTCAAGGAAACCCACGGCTGCGTCCTGAGCATCGGCTCCATCAATGGCTACTGCGGCGAAGCCAACCAGCTCGCCTACTCCATCTCCAAGGGCGGCCTGATGACGCTCACCCGCAACCTCGCGGACGCACATGGCCGCGACAAGGTGCGGTTCAACCAGATCAACCTCGGGTGGGTGCTGTCGGAGAACGAATACCGCCTGAAAATCAAGGAAGGTTTCCCGGCCGACTGGCCCGAGCATCCACCGGCGGCGTTCGCGCCGTCGGGCAAGATCATGTCGCCAGAAACGATTGCGTCGGCCGCGGTCTACTGGCTCAGCGACGAGAGCCGGCCGGTGTCGGGCAGTGTGTTGGAAATCGAGCAATATCCGGTGATAGGCCGAAATCCGGTGAAGTAACTCCGTCTCCCTCTCCCTCCCCGGGAGAGGGCCGGGGTGAAGGTGCGGCGCGGAAGGCCAAAGAACGTGATTCCGCACGTATAACTCGCGTCTACGGCGGTTTCCCGGTGGGGCAGACATTTTTTTCTGTCTCGGGTTGGGAGTGGAGGGCATTCAATACTGTGGGGCAGGCATTCTTGTCTGTCTCGGGTCGGGGAGTGGAGGCATTCATTAATGGTGGCGCAGACATTCTTGTCTGTGTCGGGTTGGGGAGTGGTGGCATTCATTAATGGTGGCGCAGACATTCTTGTCTGTGTCGGGTTGGCGAGTGGAGGGCATTCCTGCCCTCCCGAGCCGACCCGAAACTCTTGCGAGTCCGCTCGGGGGGCAGGAATGCCCCCGCTCGCGGACTCGCGACAGACAAGAATGTCTGCCCCACCTCTGAAGAAAGACAAGAATGTCTGCCCCACCTCGGAAGAAAGACAAAAATGTCTGCC
>JAQGHP010000523.1 GCA_028288775.1 Phycisphaerales bacterium
CGGCGTACCGGAGGAGGGAGACAGAACCCGCCGGAAGCGTCCTACACTCCAACGTGCAAAGTGGAAATTGACGCGGACACGTCATGAACTCCGGCGACACCATAGCCGCAATCAGCAGTGCCGTGGGGACGGCGGGGCGCATCGTCGTGCGGCTGAGCGGGCCAGACTCCTGGGCGATCGCGCGGCGGCTCTGGACCGATGCGCTACCGGGGGCTGGAGGCGCTGCGCGGGGGGAAATCCTGTTACGCCAGATGCGCGTGCCGGGCTGGTTGTACTGCTTCCAATCGCCGCGGAGTTATACCAGCGACGACCTTATCGAATTTCACATCCCGGGTAATCCGCTGCTCGCGTCCATGCTGATGGAGGAACTGCTTCGCGCAGGCGCGCGGCCGGCGGAGGCGGGGGAATTTACGGCGCGTGCCTACTTCAATGGCCGGCTCGATCTCACGCAGGCCGAAGGTGTGGCGGCGACCATCGCCGCCGGTAGCGAGCAGGAGCTTTCCGCGGCCCGGCGGCTGATGGCCGGGGAGCTTTCCCGGCGGCTCGCGCCCGTCACCGATGCGGTCGCGCAGACCCTCGCCTTGCTCGAGGTCGGCATCGATTTCTCCGACGAGGATGTGTCGTTCCTCTCCGCGGCGCAGGCGTCCGACCAAATCGCCCAGGCCGATGCGGCGCTCGCCCGGCTGCTGGAGGAAAGCGTGCGGTTCGAACGGCTGGCCCATGAGCCGCGGGTCGTGCTCGTTGGCCGGCCAAACGCTGGGAAGAGCACTCTGCTTAACGCCCTCGTCGGCCACGACCGCGCGGTGGTGTCGGCGGTCGCGGGGACCACGCGCGATGTGCTCTCCGCGGAACTGCCCCTCGCCCGCGGCGTCGTCCGCCTGACGGATGTGGCCGGCCTTGATGAAACCTCAGAGGAGTTCGCCACAGAAGCAGACCACGGGCATCGTCGCATCGCAACGAAAATGCGGCAATATGCCCTGCGAGCCGTGGAGGAGGCGGACGCGCTGGTGCTCATCGTGGACGCGACCGACCGCCGGCGGGCGATCGCACTGCCACGGGCGGCGGACCTTGTTGTCACATCGAAGATCGATCTACTAACGGAACCTTGGCAGGAGTCGGCGGACCGCCTCCGCGTCAGCGCCGTTACTTCGGCGGGACTTGCCGAACTCCGCGCGGCGCTCGACCACATTTGCTTCGGTGATGCCGCGGCGGGCTCGGCGCTGGCGCTCAACGCGCGTCATACCCAGGCGATCGACGAAGCGCGCGCCGCGCTGTGGCGTGCCGGGGCGCAGGCGGGTGCTGCGCCGGAATTGCTTGCGTTGGAATTGCGGGATTCGCTGGATGCCTTGGGCCAAATCTCAGGGCGCGTTTCCCCGGACGACCTGCTCGGCCGCATCTTTTCGGCGTTCTGCATCGGGAAATGATTACGGCTGGTAGAGTGGGTCGTAGTAGCGCTGGTTGAACGAATCGACGCGCTGGATGTACGCCGCATGGCAATCCACGAACGCCGCGTTCCCGCGCCCCCCGTCCACCGTCGTCGCCGCTTCCTTGCTCTTGTCGTGCCGGTTGGAAATCACGTTCCGGCCCGAGCCGAAGGTCGACTGCCACGCCCAGCACCCGTCGTCGACCGTGTCCACGCTCTCGTCGATGATCAGGATTTTATCGGACGAGTCCCGGATCTGGCTGTCGTTGATCGTCTCAAGATTAAGGTTGGGGCCCTGAAGCTGGTAGTGGCAAATCAGCTCATTCACCGAGTAACTGTAGTAATACCCGCTGGCATGAGTCACGGCGTCATCGGAGGGGCAGCGATAGGCATCCGCCCGGAAATGGGTGCCATTTAGGTATGGGACGATCTTGCCTTCATCGAGGTTGCGTCCGGATGACCAGTAGATCCAATCTTCGGGCAATACGTTGGCGGCCGGCCGGGGGTACTTCCCCTTGTTGGCATCGACGTACATTCTGAACGCCATGGCGAGTTGCCGCATGTTGCTCATGCACTGCACCTGCTTGGCTTGCTCCCTCGCCCGCGACAAGGCGGGCATGAGGATCGAAATCAGCAGCGCGATGATTCCGATAACCACGAGCAACTCGACCAGCGTAAACGCCGCGACGCGCCGGCGTTGGAGCGGACCACCCTGAACCAATGCGATTTGGAACTGCTTTGACATGGCGGATCGCTCCGTTGTTCTGGCAACCGTCCCCGATGCGGAGAGAGCAAGACATGACGCCGCATCGGCCTGGTGAGGGAAAACAAACAATACCGCACGATTTCGCCTGAGGCAACGATAATCCGGCAGGGGTTCGGGGGCAGAGGGCGGGGTTCAGGGTTCAGGTATGGGAAACGGTGACGGGAATCGTTTTGCCGGACGCTTGATCTACCCCGCGCCGCCGGGATACTCCCTGCAATCATCATGAAATACGCCATCATCATCCCCGACGGAGCCGCGGACGAGCCTTTGAAGGAACTGGGCGGCAAAACCCCCCTCGAAGCCGCGGACACGCCCAACATGGACGCCATCGCCCGCGAAGGCCGCCAGGGCACGGCCCGCACCGTGCCCGAAGGCTTCGAGAGCGGCAGCGACGTCGCCACCATGTGCCTGCTGGGCTATGACCCGGCCGTCTACCACACCGGCCGTGCGCCGCTGGAAGCCGCGGCGCAGAAGATCCCCCTCTCCCCCACCGACTGGGTCTTCCGCTGCAATTTGGTGACGGTGGTGAACGGGATCATGAAGGACCATTCCGCCGGCGGCATCTCCAACGCGGACGCCCGGCAGCTCATCGCCGATCTGGCGAAAGCCATCACGCTTCCTGGCTTCGAGTTCCATCCCGGCGTGAGCTATCGCAATTTGCTGGTCTACCGTGGACCGCAAAATTTCGAAGTGAGCACGAAGCCGCCGCACGAAATCCCCGAAGAGCCCGCGTCTAACTGGATCCCCAAAGGTAAGGGCAGTGAAATCCTCAACGAAATCATGGACCGCTCGAAGGAGGTTCTCGCGAACCACCCCATCAATCAGGCCCGCAAGGCAAAGGGTATAAACCAGGCGACGCAAGCCTGGCTCTGGGGCCAGGGCCACGCGCCCGCCATGCCCACGTTCTTCGACCGCTTCGGCGTAAAGAGCGGCTGCATGATCACCGGCGTAGACCTTCTCCGCGGCTTAGCCGTGCTGCTGGGCTGGGACGTGCATGAGGTCGAAGGGATGACCAGCTTTCACGACACCAATTATGTCGGGCAGGGGAAGGACACTGCCGACATGCTCGACAAGTACGATCTGGTTTTCTCCCACGTCGAATCCCCCGACGAGGCCTCGCATCAGGCCGATTGGAAGACGAAGGTGGACGCCATCGAGCACATCGACAAACACGTCGTCGGCCCCGTGCTCCAGAAGCTTCGGACCTATCCCGAGTGGAGAATCCTGGTCCTCCCCGACCACCCAA
>JAQGHP010000533.1 GCA_028288775.1 Phycisphaerales bacterium
CGCAGCCCCCGCCGCATAACGACCGGGGCGGACACCCGGGCGGCATACTCGAGCATGTTGCGGCGCATTGCCGCGGTGATGCGCCGCACCGCGGCCAATTCCCCCGGCAACGGCTGAGCCGCATCGAGCCGCCCCATGCCCGTCACGAACATCTCCTGCGCCTGCTCCAGAACAGCAAGTTGGGCGCGGAGCGTCGGGTCCGTGGCGAGCTTCTGCTCCACGTCGGCCCGGTCGTCCTGGGGCAGTTCGTCCGCCAGATACATCAGCAGGACGGCCTCGTTATTTAATTGCTGTAACACGGTCGCAGTCCTTCTTCCAAACGGCCCCTACTGCTCTCGTCCGAATCGATCGTGCCGCATTACCCCTGCAGCATGATTTCCTTCAACTTTATCATTGCCTTGTGAACGCGTCCAAGCGCGGTGTTCAGCGGGCACCCCAGAAGCTCGGCGATTTCGACGAACTTCATGTCGCTGTAATACCGCAGCATCAACACCTGCCGCTGGCTTTCGGGCAACTGCGAAATGGCTTCGTGGAGCTTCTGCTCCTGTTCAGTCCCTTCCATGCGGTGGCCGGCGTGAGGCGCCTCGTCGTCGGTCACCAGCCGCAGGCCTTCTTTCGCCACTTTTTCCCGCCCGCGGGATCGCCAGTGGTCGTTGGCTTTGTTCGTTGCGATTCGAAAGAGCCACGCCTTGAACCCGCCGCCGCCCGATTTCGGGTCGAACTTCGCGGCATGATCCAGAACGCTCAGCCAAGTCTGCTGGAGCAGTTCCTCGGCCATCTGCGCCCCCGCCAGCCGCTGCAAATAACGAGTCAGCGGCTGATAGTAGCGCTTGACGAGCACATCGCCCGCCGCCGCGTCCCCTTTCCGCAAGCGCTCCATCAGTGATTCGTCACTATCGACGACCGGCTGACTGAGCTGGGACACGGCTTGCACGGGCATCGCGGTTCTTCATTGCTGCCGTCACAACCCCAAACGCCCCATCGGCGTCTTTATTCCTGATACCTTACGCCAATGCGGGAAACCGGGCAATGTGAGAGCGGACGGGAGGTTATCGGACGAAGTGACTTGAGGTAACCTAAGCGCCTGCCGTGCCTATCCTTCTGTCATTTCTGCGAGGGTCGGGGGCTAAGAGCGCCCGAGCAGCTTCAGAAGTTGTTCGGTCGAAAGTCCGGCTTCGACGAGAATGCTTCGGAGTGTACCGGCGCGGATCTGCTTGTGATCCGGGATCACGGCACGGGCATACGGGTCATCACGGCGAAGGACCATATGGCTGCCCTTTTGCCGCCGGAAGACGAAACCGACGCGCTCGAGAGCCGCGCGGAGCTCGCGGCCCGAGATGTCGGTGGGGAGCTTGGCCATGAGCTATACCGCTTCGACTTCGACGAATTCCTTGCCGACTTCCGTCGGGACCGGATCGCCGGCGGCACGGCAGTCTTCCACGTACAGCTCAATTGCTTCGCGGATGTTTGCCAGCGTCTCCTGGCGGGTATCGCCCTGACTCACGCATCCGGGCAGAGCGGGAACGCTCGCCACAAATCCGCCGTCCTCTTCCTGCTCCAGAACCACGGTGTAACGCATCGATCGTCCTCCCGTTCTTGCCTTGGGCCCCGTACCCGCGATTGTGATCCCTGCTAACAGACTCCTATTGTAGCACGTCACCTTCCGAAGACCGCGCGTGAGCGATTCCACAGAGCAAACCTCTACAACCGACTGATTAACAGCTCCCTCTGAAACACCATCTCCTTCGGCAGATCCCCCGCCATTTTCAGGAACAGTTCCTCCTGGCTCAGCAGCTCATTTTTCACCGCGTCGTTGTCCACGGACTGGATGACTTCGAGCTGGCTTACCGTCAGGCTCAGGCCTTCCAGATCGATGTCTTCGGCGCGGGGCATCCAGCCGAGCGTGGTCTCGGAGGCGTAGGCGCGGCCCTGGCAGCGGTCGATGATCCACTTCAAAACCCGCATGTTTTCCCCGAAGCCGGGCCAAAGGAAGCGGCCCTGCTCATCCCGGCGGAACCAGTTGACGTGGAAGATGCGCGGGCAATCCTTCATCTTCTTGCGCATCCGGAACCAGTGCACCAAGTAATCGCGGATGTTGTAGCCAATGAAGGGGAGCATCGCCATCGGATCCCGGCGGACGACGCCTTGTTGCCCGGTGGCCGCGGCGGTGGTCTCCGAGCCGAGCGTCGCGCCCACGTATACGCCGTGCATCCAATTGAACGCCTGGTAAACGAGCGGAATGGTGCGCGACCGCCGACCGCCGAAGACAATCGCCGAGACCGGCACGCCGTCCGGGTCATTGGCGGCGGGATCGAGCGCGGGGTTGTTGCACATCGGCGCGGTGAATCGGCTGTTGGGGTGCGCCGCCTTGCGGCCGTTGTCGGGCGTCCAGGGCTGGCCCATCCAGTCGATCGCCTCCTTGGGCGGCTGGTCGGTCTTCCCTTCCCACCACACGTCCCCGTCAGGCAGCAGCGCGACATTCGTGTACAGCGTGTTGTGGGCCATGCACCGCATGGCGATGGGGTTGGTCTTCTCGTTGGTGCCGGGCAGCACACCGAAGTACCCGGCCTCCGGATTGACCGCGCGAAGCCGGCCCGTGCCCGGGTCCACCCACATCCAGACGATATCGTCGCCGACGGTGGTGATCTCCCACCCCTGCTTTTGATATTTCTCCGGCGGGGTCATCATCGCGAAATTGGTCTTGCCGCTGGCGGACGGAAACGCCGCGGCAATGTACGCCTTCTTCCCTTCCGGCCCCTTCGCGCCCATGAGCAGCATGTGCTCGGCCATCCAGCCCTGTTGCCATCCCAGGAAGCTGGCGATGCGCAGGGCCAAGGACTTTTTGCCCAGCAGCGCGTTTCCACCGTAGCCGGAGC
Organism: Phycisphaerales bacterium; assembly: GCA_028288775.1. GTDB lineage: Bacteria > Planctomycetota > Phycisphaerae > Tepidisphaerales > Tepidisphaeraceae > RYN-428. The sequence goes on from JAQGHP010000533.1 coordinate 2,877, forward strand.
CGAAGCTCCAGATCGTGTTGTCCATCGGGAAATGGCAGATGTACCGCCGATCGGGGTTCACGTCCCCCAGGCTGTGCAGGCAGCGCGTCCACTCGTCGCTGTCGCCCAGTTGCTTCCAGGCGACGTTGCCCATGCGCGTCATGACCGCCATGGAAACCGCGACGTACAGCGAGTCGGTCAATTGCACGCCGACCTTCGCCAGCGGCGAGCCGACCGGCCCCATGACGAACGGCACCACGTACATCGTGCGGCCGCGCATGCATCCGTCGAACAGGCCGCGGAGCTTCGTATACGCGGCGCGGGTTTCCATCCAGTTGTTCGTCGGGCCGACCATGTCTTCCGAGGCCGCGCAGATGAACGTGAGCTGCTCGGTGCGGGCGACGTCGTTGGGGTTGGAGCGGTGGAGATAACAGCCGGGGAGCTTCTCCTGGTTGAGGCGGACGAGCGTGCCGTCTTGCGTGCCGCGGTCGAGCAGTTCCTGCTGCTGGGTCTCGCTGCCGTCGCACCAGTAGATGGCGTCTGGCTGGCAGAGCTCGGCGCAGCGCGCAACCCACTCCCTCACCCCCGCGTTGGCGACGTGCGCCGGCACGGCCCGCGGCTCATGCCCGGGCGTGGCGGCAGGGACGGAGACGGGAGAAGGGCTAACGCGTTCTTTGGCCATGGGAGTCATTATTGTTCGGTCCTTCCGTGCGTGGTTGCCGGGTCCTATGTACCTCAACGTCGCGGCACCGGGGAGGCGGGAAGTCCTTATCCGCTCCTTGCGGGCCATGCCGGCTTGCTCTTAAGCGACGCGGCCAGGTCGGCAAGCGTCGTGGTTTCCAGGTAATCCCCCAGACGTTGGCGGATCGGCTTATACAGATCGTGTTGCGGACAAGCCATGCTTTCATCGCAACGATCGAGGCCGATCACGCAGCCGCTGACGGGAGAATCCCCATCCGCGGCCTCGATGATCTGCATGAGGCTGATTTCATGCGGCGGCCGTGCCAGCGCAAAACCGCCGCCCCGCCCTTTCAGGCTCGTCAATACCCCCGCCTTCACGAGCCGCTGAAAGACCTTCGCCAGAAACTCGCGCGGGAGCGTCGTGCCTGCGACGAGCTCATCGAGCATCATGCTCTTTTTCGCGCCTGCCCGCCCGGCCAGTTCACTGAGCCCGCGGATCGCGTATTGGGTCGTCGTGGAATAGAGCATGCCGCTGCCTCGGAAACCTTACCGGACAATTATATCCTTTTATTCCGGCGACCTCTCCGGCGGCGCGCCAGGAATCAGGGATTGCTTTGCCCGTGCCGCGCGACCGCCCTAGCAAGATTCGTCCGGGCCTGTTCGAAGGTGGGATCGAGCCGCAACGATTCGCGGAACGCATCGGCGGCCTGATCGGGCTGGCCGGATTTGGCCAGGGCGATTCCAAGATTGTTGTAAGCGCGCGGGCCCATCTCCTTTGCGAATGTTCTGTCTGATAGCGCCCTTCGATAGTCGTCAACGGCCTCGCTGTTGCGCCCGAACCGCAGCAGGAGGTTTGCGATATTGAAGCGGCTCTTCACGTCGTCGGGATGTGTGGCGAGCACGGCCCGGTCGTGTGCGAGCGCCTGCTCGAATCGCGATTGAGCGATTTCAGCGTTTCCTGAAGCGAGCTCTTCCTGCGCCTTTTCCCCGTAATAATGGCCCAGCGCGTAGTGTGCTTCCGGGCTGTCGGGAGAAACCTCCAGCGTGTGCTCGAACAAGATTGCTGTGTCAGACCAATATCGCGTTTGCCAGAAACTCAGACAGGCGAAGACGAGCGCGACCGCGGCCGCCACGATGAATTTCGGCCGCGACGGTCGCGCCGCAAGCACGGACGCTATGGCAATCGCCGGGCCCAGCAGCGCCAGGTAGGCGTACCGATCGGCGACGGTGGAAAAACGCTGATACGCGAAAACGGTCAATCCGAGCACCGGCAGCAGCGAGAGCGCAAATACCGCGAACGCCACCGCCGGCCAGCGCCATCGTCGCCAAAGGACGATGCACAGCAGTGCGATAGACGCCGCCCCGATCCAAGTGAAGCGGAGCATCCCCGGATGTGCCGCGAGCCAGCCGGGCGTACGGCCATAATCCGGCAGCAGATGCAGCGGGATGAGCATTTTCCACAAATAGAACGACAGCGCGTCGAGCGCCACGAGCGGTCGGAGCCCGGGTGCGACTGCGACCAATTGAGCAGGCTGCACTGCACGCGTGACGAGCACGATCGGCACGCACATCAGCACCCACGCCGCTAGGGGAAGCACGACATCGCGTAGCGGCCGACGATTCAGCCATACCACGATCACCGCCACGACGAACGGCAGCATCACCGCCGACGGCCTGCTCAGCAGCGCCAGCGCAAAAGCGACCGTTGCCAGGCCGTAATGCAGCCAGGCTTTGCCGTGTGTGCTCTGCTTGCCTGCCGGTGCCGCACCGTCCGATTGAACCTCGGCGGCGCGGAGATCCTCGAAGCGCAGGAATTCCCAAAGCGCCCACAACGAAAACGCGCTGCTCAACAACATCGACATCGCCGTGACCCACGCCACCGGCTCCACGTGCAATGGGTGAATGGCAAAGAGCAGCGCCCCGAACCACGCCGCCCAGGGCTGGCGCACCAGCCTGCGCAGTATGGCATAAACAAGAAGCCCGTTCAGCACGTTTAGCGCGATGTTAAAGAGATGAAAGACGGCCGGATTAAGCGAGACGGAGCCGTCGGCGCCCTGGACTTGCGCCGCGCACGCCACCACGCCCCAGACGGTGTACGTGAGCGGCATGTAGAGTTCGAGATGGGGCCGCACCCAATAGTGGCCCCAATTCTCCACCCGCGGCGGCAGGTAGTCGGTGTTCTGGGCGACTGTGTCGCGGTCGTCCCAATCGAGAAACTCCGCGGCCAGTGCGGGGATAAATACGAGACAGGTAAGGCCCGCCAGCAGCAGCCCCAGCAGGCGGTCGCGCCGCCGTTCCGCGGGGGGTATCAATCGCCGGCCGGCAAGGGTCGTTGCGGTGGTCATCGGAACGGACCGATGGTATCCGTCGAACGCGGCCAATGCACGGGTGTGGCCCGCTGATCCTACTCTTACTCTTAATGTTACTCTTACTCCCCTGCTCGCGCGGTCGGAGGGGAGTAAGAGTAATATGGAACGCGGCGGGGCAAGCCACCACCGAAAAATCCGCCCTGTTCGGGTGTGCCCTTTGCCGCGGGGCAGGCTATAGTGCAAGCCGCATGGACCCGTTGGACGACATTCCGCACGGCCGCTTCCCCCGGCACATCGCCGTCATCATGGACGGCAACGGCCGCTGGGCCGTGCAGCGCGGCCTCGAGCGCGTCCGCGGCCACCAGCAGGGCGCACGCACCGTCCGCACCGTCGTCACCGAGTGCGCCCGCCTCCGCAAGGAGCACGGCGGCCCTGACTTCCTCACGCTCTATTCCTTCAGCATGGAAAACTGGAAGCGGCCCATCGACGAGGTCTCCTTCCTGATGCAGATGTACGTGGATTACCTGCGCCAGGAACTGCCGACCATGATGGAGCACAACATCCGCTTCCGCCAGATCGGCCGGCTCGACAATCTGCCCCAGCCCGTACTCGACCAGGTCGAGGTGGCGCTGGAAGAGACGAAGAACAACGACGGCCTGACGCTGGTGCTGGCCCTCAACTACAGCAGCCGCGCCGAGATCACGGATGCCGTGCGCGCCATCGCCCAGGAAGTCCGTGAAGGGACGATGCGTCTGGAAGACGTGAACGAATCGGCCATCTCCTCGCACTTGTACACCGCCGGCATGCCCGACCCCGATCTGCTGGTCCGCACTGCCGGTGAAATGCGCATTAGCAACTATCTGCTTTGGCAGATCAGCTACGCCGAATTATTCGTGAGCCCCCTTCTCTGGCCCGACTTCGGCGTGGAAGACCTCCACCAGGCGATTCACGCCTTCTCCCGGCGCAACCGCCGTTTCGGCGCGCTCGACCGGAGCAATACGTTACAGCGGTGATCTCCCACGGGATTTAGGCGAGCTTTCGCGTAATTGATTCGCCGGAAGATCACTTTTTCTCGTTCTGGAACTTCCACACATACTCGCTGGTAAGTACGGCGCTCAGCGGAATTGTTTTGGTCTCACCGCCGATCTGCGCGACGCCGACGATCTGGCCCTCGCGGTTTTCAAAACCGAATTGGTCGCCCCGATGGAAGTAGAAGGAATCGAGCGGATCGAGGCCGCCGCCGGGGTAGAGGCCGTAATTCCCTTCCTTCTCGACCGTCTGAAGCTTTGGCATTTCATTGCTATCGCGGTGGTAAACGGAAAGCGGCGTGCCCGGCTGGATTCCGCGGCACCCGCCGGCAAGGCACGCCAGCAGCAACGCCACACCCGCCATCGTGAAGTTCCGCGCCATGACAATCTCCTCGTGCGATACATCCACCGGCCCCGTCCGCATTCTAGGCACTGTGGCAGCATCATGTGAGCAGGTATCCCGCGCAGTTGCGGCAACCGTGCTCCGGCCTTACAACCGTGCCCCCGGCAACCTCATGGAAAAGGCACTGCGCAATCGTCTGACGTTCGGCCCGCTGATGCTCGGCGGATTGTTCCTGCTGTTGTGGCTCGACCACGTCACCGAACGCTGGACACGCGAGCCCCTGAGCCGGGCGACGCACCACCAAAACCATGCGGGCATTCAGGGGCTCGGGCTGCTGGTGCTGCTGATCCTCGTGCTGCCGCTGGCGACGCGGGAGTTGGCCGTCCTCTTCACCGCCGAGAACGTGCGGCCGTACCGCATCATCGCCGTCTTCGGCTCGGGCGCGCTGGCGCTGCACGCCTTCCTCACGCAGTTCGACTGGTTCCGCGTGGTCGCGGCTTCCACGCTCGCGTTCATCATCGTTTCGGTAATGATCGCCGCCGCCCTCCGGCGGGCGTGGTCGAGGCAATCGCAGGACGCCATCGTCAGCATGGCCGGAACCGTTCTCGCCACGATGTACCTCGGCGGCCTGGGGTGGTTCCTCATGGCCATCCGCGTGAAGCATTCCGCCAACTTCACCGGCAGCACCATGCTCATCCTCATGATTCTCGTCGTAGTCAAATCCACCGACATCGGCGCCTACTTCGGCGGCCGCGCCCTCGGCCGCCACAAGCTCATCCCCTGGCTCAGCCCCGGCAAAACCTGGGAGGGCCTGATCTGCGGCGTACTTTTCGCCGGCCTCATCGGCGCACTCCTCGCCCCCCACATCCCCCACATCAAGCCCCCCATGTGGAAGGGCTTCATCCTCGGCGTAGTCATCGGCGCAGTAGGCCAGGCGGGAGACTTGCTCGAAAGTATGATGAAACGCGACGCCGAGGTAAAAGACAGCGGCCAAGTCGTCCCCGGCTTCGGCGGCATCCTCGACATCATCGACAGCCCCCTCCTCGCCGCCCCGTTCGCTTATCTGCTGTTCAGCTTCTTCACGCACACGCAGCCGTGAGCCCGGCTCGAAGGCTGGGCGGCTGCTCGAGATTGCGATATAATGCCGGGGCCCGCTGGGTTTCGATTCCGGGATGGGATTCCTATGACTTTGACCATCGACCTGCCCGCCGACCTCGAAGCACGGCTGCGCGACGAAGCCGCGCGGCAAGGAGTGGATGCGGCGGGTTACATTGTGAAAGCGCTGACGGACCGGCTCAGCCCAAAGGGGGGAGTCCCGCACCTGCCGGCCGACGAGGCGCGTTTGCTCGAGCAGATTAACCTGGGGGTCTCCGCCGACACCTGGCAGCGCTACCGCGCGCTGGGGGAAAAACGCGACGCTCGGGCGCTTGCCGACAGCGAGCATGACGAGTTGATCGCCATCTCCGACCGCATCGAGGAGGCCAACGCCCGCCGGATGCGGTACGTCGTCGAGTTGGCTCGACTGAGGGGTGTTTCACCGCAAGAACTCATGCGGCAACTGGGCGTTGCCGGGCCGGCCCATGTCTGAGCCGCGCCTGAGCGACAAGGTGCGGAAGGCCGTTGCGTTTCGCGCGGGCGGATGCTGCGAGTATTGCTTAAGCCAGGCGCGATATTCGCCCGATTCGTTTTCGATCGAGCACATCTTTCCCCGCGCCGCCGGGGTAACGGACGACTTGGATAATCTCGCGCTATCCTGCCAGGGGTGCAACAACCGCAAGTACACGACTACCTCCGCACCCGATCCGGTCACCGGCGAGTCGGTTCCGCTCTTCCATCCGAGACGGCAGCAATGGGCCGATCACTTCGCCTGGAGCGACGACTTTTCGCACGTCCTCGGTTTGACGCCGACGGGGCGGGCGACCGTTGAAAAGTTTCAATTGAACCGGAAGGGGGTCGTCAATCTGCGCCGCGTCTTGCGCGAAGTCGGTGACCATCCGCCGCACGGCACAGAAAGAGAATAATTGATGGGATAAGGGGTGAGGGGCCAGGTCGTCCCCGGCTTCGGCGGCATCCTCGACATCATCGACAGCCCCCTGCTCGCCGCGCCGTTCGCGTACCTGCTGTTCAGCTTCTTAACACACACGCAGCCGTGAACGAGGCGAGGCCGCCGAACCGGTGCCGATGTTTCGGATGGATGGATGTCACCTTCTCAGCTTTCATGGATCTGAATTTATAATAATATTGCTAGAATGGCTTATGACCCCTTTTCCGGTTCCCGAGGCCGCGGTGGCAACCAGCCCCTGCACGGCCAAGGTCGTCGCGACCGCCGGGTCGCTGTAGGCCGAATCGCCGATCGGCTGCACCGCCCGGATCTCATAGCTGTAGGTGTGCCCCTCGCTCAC
>JAQGHP010000633.1 GCA_028288775.1 Phycisphaerales bacterium
TGTCACAGCTTCCGCCAGAACAGAACTCGCTCCCGCTGCCGCCCGCCGTTCCCCAAATGCCGCCGCCGATTCCTGCGCCGGTCGTCGGCTACGCGTCGCCGAACGCCCCGGCCGGCCCTGCGTCGCAGAACACCCCGCAGAAAGTTTTCGACACCGTTGCCGGGCCGAACCTCCGACTCAAGGACAACCTCATTCAACTCGCATGCGTTGTGGTCGGGGGAGCGGCGGGCGCGGTCGTCGGATACATCATGGGGGACGCAACCGGGCTGGCGATCGGCCTGCTCATCGGGCTCTGCGGCTCGCTCGTGCTCTCGGGCATCGTGATCGGAATTCTCCGGTTTGTGGGCGCGACTAAGAAATGAGCGGCGGGGTCTGCAAGTCGCACGATCCTCGACGTTCCGCCCCTCACCCTAACCCTCTCCCCCGAGTACGAGGGAGAGGGAACCGGAGCGTGTTTGCAATTCTTATACGGATTCCAAAAGTAACACGCGCTTTGCTCGGCGCGCAACTCTTTGCGCAAGCATGGTTGCTAATTGATGAGCCGGCGCACGTTATTTTCAGAATCCGTATTACAGGCACCAGTACCGGATCAAATCCCGCTGAAATTCCGGAACGACGCGGTCGTCGTGCTGGTCATGTTGTTGCTCGCGGCAACCATTCCCACCAGCATTGTGGGCGGCGCGGTGCTTAGCGTCACCGTGCCGATTTGGGTCCACGTCGTGCCATTGGAACTGATGTAGGTGGTGAAGACGTTGCCGACGCGGGTGAGGCGCATCCAGGTGTTGGGGAAGCTGGCCTGGCCGCCGCCCTGGGTTTGGGTGGTCGCTGCGCCGGGGGCGTTGCGGTACTTGAAGCGATAGCTGCCTGGCGAGACGTACGTGCTGCTGGCGGTGATCGCCACGTCCATCGCGCCGGTGGACAGATCGGTGCGGGCCATCAGGCCGGCCTGCGGGTAGGTGCCGGCGGCGGTGATGTTGGTGACCTGCACCTTGATGTCGAAGTCGCCCGTCACCTGCTTGTAGACGAACCGTCCGCCGTCGGCGGTGCCGTAGATGCCTGGGCCGCCGGCCGTGACGTCGTAGTCGCTGCCGTCGTTGATGACGCTCGTCGAACCCGAAGGCGATGCGCCGATGTCGGCGCTGGTAAAGGCGGGGGCGGGCGTGGTGACGTTTAGCACGCCGCTGCTCGGGCCGGCGGTGCCGTTGTTTTCGGCCCACACCTGGTACGCGTAGGCGGTGCTGGGCTGGATGTTGTTTGTGTCCGTGTAGGTCGTCGTGGCGGAGGTGCCGATCTCGACGAATGTGCCGCCGGCGGTGGAACGCATGACGTGATAGAGCGTCGCCGTGCCGGTGGGGGCCGTCCAGGTGATCGCGACTTTGGAAGCCGTGACGGTAGTCGTCGTCGGCGTGCCCGGTGCGCCGGGTGCGGGGTTCGCCACCTGTGTGCTGAACGTGAGCGGCCCCGCGGGGGATGCGGAATTGCCCACCGCGTTCGTCGCGAAGACCTGGTACTGGTACGCGGTGTTCGCGGTCAGGCCGGTGTCGGCGAACGTGGTCCCCGTGAAATTCGCGGGCGAAATCGTGACGAAGCCGCTATCGGTCGGCCCCATGCGCTGCACGATGTACGTTGCACCGGAACTGGTTGACGCCGTCCAGGCGATGGTGATCGAGGTCGAAGTCGAACCCGTCTGCGTGAGGTTCGTCGGAGCGGCGGGCGCGCCTTGCGAGGTCGCCGACACCTGATTGCTCGCGGGCGAAGGGCCGGCGCTATTGGTCGCGATTACCTGATACGTGTACGTCGTGTTCGGCAGGACGCTCTTGTCCTGGTAGCTGAGCTGCGTCAGGGTGGTCGAGAGCGTGGACCACGTCTGCCCGCCGTCGCTGGAGCGCTGGACGGTGTACGCCGTCGCGGCACTGCCTGCCCCGGCGGTCCAGGAGAGGTCGATCTCTCCCACAACCGAGTTGCTCGCCGGAGCGAGCGTGGGGGCGGTCGGGGTCGCGAGCGGCGTCTGCGCGGTCACGACATTGCTGGGGAGCGAAGAGCCCACGTTATTCACCGCGACCACTTCGTACGAGTACGAAGTGCCGGCGACGAGGCCGCTGTCAGTGAAAGTGGTGGTCACTAATCCCGTCGCAATCGACGTGTAGGTGTTGGTCGCCGGGTTGAGGCGCATCACCGTGTACGTCGAGGCGTTGGGGATGCTGTTCCATTTGAGGCTCACGGTGCTGGTGGTAACACCGTTCGACGCGAGTGCGGGGGCGGCGGGGGCCGTGAGGATGCTGAGGCTGCGGAACTTCGCGGACGTCGTGGCGCTGTTCGTATGGCTCGTCGCGGCCAGGCCGAAGTTTGTCAGGCCCGGTAGCGTCACGCTCCCGGCGAGCGTCCAGCTCAGTCCGTCCGTGCTGTAATAGCCGGTGTAGGTGTTCCCCTTGCGGACCAGTCGCACCCACACATTCGGGTAGCTGACGACCGGCCCGACGGCATTGAAGGAGGGCGTCGCGTTTGCGCTCGTGCGGTACAGCCAACGGTACTGGCTGGTGGCGGTCGCGCCGATGAAGACCATCGGGCTGCCCGGGTCCATCGACGCGCGGACCATGATGCCAGCCTTGGTCGTCGGCGTCGTTGCGGTGAGGCTTTGCAACTGCACGACGGCGTCGAAGTCGCCGTTGCGCTGCTGGTAGACGTAGCGGAAGCCGTCGGTCGAGGTCGAGCCGATGTCGGTGCCGCCGGCGATGATGTCGTAGCTCTGGCCGTCAACGTTGGTGACGGTCGAGCCGACGGGCGTGCTGTTGATGTCCTGGCTCGTGTACGCCGGTTGCGGCGTGGTCGCCTGCGCGGAGGTGAAGCCGCCCGGGCCGGCGATGTTCTGGCCGGCGACCTGGTAGGTATAGGTCGTCCCGGCCACGACGCCCGTGTCGACGAACGACGTGCCGTTGTAGGCGCTGGCCAGCGTGGTCCAACCGGCGTCGCCCTGGGCCATGCGCTGAATAATGTAGCTGGTCGCGCCGTTCGCGGCTACGGATTCGGAAGCGGGCGTCCACGTCAGCGTGATCTGCGTGGGCGTGTTCACGGCCGCGTTCACCGCCGCGGGAGCCTGCGGCGGGCCGCTGGGCGTCGCCGCGCTGACAACCGCGGTGTAGAAGGAGAACGATCCATTGTTATCCGCACGGACGCGATAGTTATAGCTCCCGCCCGGCTGGGCGGTCGTGTCCTGGTAGCCGGTGGTGGTGACGGTGTCGGAGAGAACAGTCCACGTGCTCGCGCCCGCGAGCTGGCGCTCGACGTGGTAGAAGCTGATCGTGCCTGGGGCGGCAACCCAGGTCAGGTCGATCTCGCTGGTCGAGACGACGGAAGCCGCCAGGTTGGACGGGCCGGCGATGTTGGTAGTCGCGCTTTGTATCGCGCTGTAGTTGCCAAGGACGCCAGCGTTCTCGGCGCGGACGCGATAGGAATATTGGCTTCCCGGCTGCACGGTGGTGTCGGTGAAGCTGGTGGCGTTGCCGGGGAGGTTGCCGACGATTTCGGTGTAGGTGGACTGCCCGGGGTCTTTGCGCTCGATGTGATAGGCGGTGACCGTGCCGCTTGCGGCAGACCACGTGAGGACCACCTGATTCGATGCGTTGATCTTCGTCGAGCCGAGAGTGGGCGCGCCCGGCGCGGCCCCGGCGGGCGTGGTCGCGACGGCGACGGGGCTGTAGCCCGAAAACCCTGAGCTGTTTTCCGAACGGATTTGATAGACGTAGCTGGTGTTGCCCATCAGGGCGGTGTCGGTGAACGTCGTGCCAGTGGAGGTGCCGATCTCGACGAAGCCGTTGCCGCCCACGAGCTCGCGCTCGATGTGGTAGGTGGTGACGCCGACTGCCGTGCTCCACGTGAGCTTGATGGATCCGGCGCTGGGCGCGGTCGCGGTGACAACCGCCGGCGCGCCAGGAATCGCCTGGCCGAAGGCGTTGGCGCCCAGTGATTCGCCCGCGCCATCGACGGCGGTGATGCGGTAGTAGCTGGTCGCGCCGGCGGGGGCCGCGGCGTCGAAGTAACTGGCGGATGTCAGCGGCGTCGAATTGAGCTTCGTGAACGTGCCGGTCGCTGACGAACTGCGGTAGACGTTGTAGCCGACGAGCGTCGTGGAGGCGACGGGCGCCCACTGCACGTTCATTCCGCCCGCGGGGCCGGCGGTGGCCTGCGCGCGCGTGGGGACGGGCGTGGCGCCGGCGGGCTTCATGTTGGTGATGAGATAGGCGTTGTCCTGGAAGTCATAGTTCTCGAACGTGGTGCTGCCGTAATCGAGCAGGGCGATGTAGGTGTTGGGAACGAGATTGCCCAGGCTGTCGCGGACGGGGTAGAAGCGGACGTGATGCCCGCCGCCCCCGCCAACGGTGTTGCGCGTGTCGTCGCTGGTCTGGCCGTCGAGGTTCCAGCCGAACGTGGCGGCCGTCGGAGTGAACGAGGCGAAGCCCGCGCCGCCGGTCGAATTCAGGGGCAGGAGTGATTGGCCGTTGGCGATCGCGTCGCGGATCACCCACGTGTTGCTGGTGCTCCCTTTGGCGTACCAGCCGAAGATTGCCGCGGTGTTGGTATTGCTCGTCGCGTCGATCTGCTGGTGATACGCGGCAAGCTGCCGTGCCGTAATGGGCTGGCTCGGGTCGGCAATGGTCCAGAAAGCGCTGACGACTTCTTCGCCGTAATACGTCGGCGTGCTCGCGCCTTGCGACAGGTCGGGCATTGGCGTGCTGGCGATGTTGGTGTTGTACCCGTAGAGCATGTTCACCATCGTCTGCACGCCCGGTTCCTCTTCGTGCTCGGAGGTGTGCTGCCACCAGCCGGCAAGCTGGATCGGCTTGCTGGGCTGCGAGGGGTCGTTGGTGACGATGGTGAGCGTGCCGGTCCACAGCCCCGCGGCGGTGAGGACGGTGTAGCCCGGGTCATTGGCGACGGCGGTGTCGTTGGTCTGGTTCGTGCTGTGCGTCGGGGCTTTCTGTGCGATGAACTTCACCTGCACCGTCAGCGTCGCGCCGGGAGCGAGGCTGTAGGGGAACGCCGGCGGGTTGACGAGCTGCCAGTTGGTCGCGTCGGAAAGATTCAGCGCGCTGATGATCAGGTTCTGGCTGCCGGTGTTGCGGATCAGCAGGTTGCCGGTGTCGTGGACCACATCCGTGAGCGTGGCATTGGGCACCTGGATGCGGTTGAAGACCATGCGGGTGGACGAGGGCGCGCCGTCGAGATTTTCCACGCCGATGGCGGGGGCGTTGACCGC
>JAQGHP010000560.1 GCA_028288775.1 Phycisphaerales bacterium
CAAGGTCAGTTATGCGTCGCCGCAACAATTCGATTTCGGGGCGGAGCGGCAGGTTCTCATCTTCACGAGCGAAGGCCTCTTCGCAGTCGATCCCGCGACGGGCGGCACCCGTTGGCAGTTTCCGATCGAGCGCGCGGTTGGCGTGCCTTCGGTGCTCCAGCCTTGCCGCGTAAGTTCCGATTCGCTGGCGCTGGGGAACGGCGCGGTGTTCGGCGTCCAGTCCGTTCGGGTCTCATCCGATGCCCGCACGGCAACGCGCGCGTGGGCGACCCCGCGCGTGAAGCCCGCGTTTAGCGACATGGTCTATCACAACGGCTGCATCTACGGCTTCGACGGCACCGTCTTCTGCTGCGTAGACGCCACCACCGGCAACCGCCGCTGGCGCGACGGCCGCTACGGCGCGGGGCAGGTGCTATTGCTGGCCGAGCAGGGGGTGATGATCGTCACGTCCGAAGACGGCCAGGCGATCCTCCTGCGCTGCAACCCCGAGCGCAACGAGGAACTCGGCCGCGTCCCCGCGGTCACGGGAAAAACGTGGAACCACGCCGCCATCGCCCAGGACCGGCTCTACGTCCGCAGCGACGGGGAAATGGCGTGTCTGCAGCTTACGGCGATCGGCGGCTTACGATGATTCTCCGAATGCGGAAGGGGGCAGGGATCGCGAAGCGCTCGGCGACCGGTTACCCTGCCCCCGGAGATCGCAATGCCCTATGTCTTTTCGCTCATCCTCATCGTCTTCGGGATCATTTACCTCGTGAAACCCGACATTTTCCAGCGGTGGTTCTGGAAACAAACGGCGATCTCCCAGCAATTAATGACGCCCGAACAGAACAAGGTCTATATGCGTGTGCTGGGCGGGGTCTTTATTGTCGTCGGGATTGTGTTATTGCTTCGCGCGGATCGGTGGTAATTCCAATCCCGATTTTCTCCCTCCGTCCACCAGGTCATCGAGAGAGACCCGCCGCTCCGGGGAAGAAAATCCCGTAGAACGCCGCTCGGAACTGCCAGAAGATGACGAACCAGAGCGCCGTCGCCACGAGGCCGGGCACGATGCCATGGGGGTCCATCAGCAGATGGAAAAGCAGAATGTTGACCAGCAGCGGCCCGGCGATGGTCAACGCCACCGGGACGGTTCTTCGGAAGAGGAACAGCACGCCCGAAATCAGCTGCAGTGCGAAGACGAACATCAGATAGTGCGATTTAAACATGACCGCGAAATACTGCCCGGCCAGTTCGGAGGGGGGCGGCGGCTGCGGGAGAAAATGCAGGAAGCCGTTCAATCCGAAAAGGATGAAAATGAACGCGAGCAAAAACCGCGCGATGGTGGAAGCGATCCTCATACGATTCTCCTTCTTGGCCTGAGGCCCTAAAACGCCGTATCCAATGGATGTTAGACGCCGTCGCCTGTCAATTCCTTGCGCAACGCGGGGGCGACCCGCTCGCCGAGTATTTCGATGGCGCGCATCAGCTTCGCGTGCGGAAGCGACGCGGCGTTCATTTGAAAAGTAATGCGGGAGATGCCGCCCAGCGCTTCGCTGTGTCGGATGATCTTCTGCACCACTTCATCGGGGCTGCCGACGAGCAGCGCGCCGTGCGGGCCGCGCTGGGCGTCGAAACCGGCGCGGGTAACGGGGGGCCATCCGCGCTCCTTCCCGACGTCGGTGAAGGCGCGGGTGTAGCCGGGAAAGAAGTCATCCGCCGCCTCCTGGGTCGTCTCTGCGACGTAGCCCAGGGAGTGGACGCCGACCTTCAAACGGTCGGGCGGGTGTCCCGCCCGCGCGCCCGCCTCGCGGTAAAGATCGACGAGCGGACGGAAGCGGCGGGTTTCTCCGCCGATGATGGCGACCATCAACGGAAGCCCGAGCGTGCCGGCACGGACGAATGACCCCGGCGTGCCGCCGACGCCCAGCCATATCGGCAAGGAATTCTGCACCGGTCGCGGGTAGACGCCCTGGCCGCTGAGGGCGGGCCTGTGTTCGCCGGACCAGGTGACGTGTTCGTTGTCGCGGATCTTGAGGAGCAGGTCGAGTTTCTCGGCGAAGAGCGAGTCGTAATCTTCAAGTTCGTAGCCGAATAGTGGAAACGAATCGACGAAAGACCCGCGGCCAACGACCATCTCCGCCCGGCCCTGCGAAATGAGATCGAGCGTGGCAAAATTCTGAAACACCCGCACCGGGTCGGCCGAGCTGAGCACCGTCACCGCGCTGGTGAGACGAATGCGGCTGGTGCGAGCCGCCGCGGCGGCGAGGATGACGGCAGGGGCGGAGTCGAGGAAATCCTTGCGGTGATGTTCCCCGATCCCGAAGACGTCGAGCCCAACCTGGTCGGCGTGCTCGATCTCCTCTATCAGGTTACGGAGGCGCTCCGTCGCGCTTTGCGCCCGGCTGGTGTCATCGTGCGCCGCCGCGAAACTATCGATGCCGATTTGAATTCGAGTCTTCATGGCTCAGACCCCTTTGGCGCGAGCTCCAGAGCTCGCCGCTCAATTACGTCATCACCAGACCGTAGCGCTCATTCCAATTGAAGTCAATTATCTTGATGTCAATATAATCAATTTCCGGTATAGATAAGGTTTTGACAGGTGCTTTTCCATGAAGAAAGACGCTCCAAAGCCGGTGCATGCGTGGCTGGTGATGATGAAGGCGATGCAGGCGGTCACGCGGTACGCCCTGGCGGACCTCGAGAAATCCGGCCTGGGCGCATCGGATTTCGCGGTTCTGGAGGTGCTGCTCCACAAGGGGCCGCTTCCGGTGAACGTGATCGGCCCCAAGGTGAATCTGACGCCGGGATCGATCAGCGTGGCGGTCGATCGGCTCGTGGCCAAGGGCCTGGTCAGCCGCATCGAGTGCCCGAATGACCGCCGCGTCCGCATCGTCGCCTTAACGCCGCGCGGAAGGGGCGTCATAACGCCGATCTTCCGACAGCACGTCGCGACGATGGACAAAGTGTTCGCCGGCCTTTCGTCAGATGAACTGCGAGAATTCGAACGGCAACTGAAGCACATCGGCAGGCAAGCTGAATCGCTGTTCGAACAAGCCGTTGCAAAACGTCGCGCGCGCAGAGCGCGGTCGTGAAATTCAAATATCCGACCGCGGCGTCGCGTGCCGCCGGGTGATCTCGAACATTTCGCCGTGCGCCATCGCGGTGATGTTGCCGAATTCTCGGATGAGCTGTTTGTAGGCCGCGGCCACCGGGCGCGGGTTGCGATTCAAATCATACAACCCGCAGGCATTCACGCGGCCGTTTTTCTCCGTCAGTTGCGTGTCCCAATCCATCTGATCGATCAAGCTGTACCACGTGAAGCCCAGGACGGGCACGCCGTCGCGGCGCATGCGCAGCACGTTGGTCCACTGCTTCCACAACCACTGCACCGCCATCTCCGGGTGCGGCGTGTTGGTCTCGGTGTGCATGACCGGTTTGTAGTACCGATGGTAATACCGCAGCGTGATGAGATACCAGCCAAGCACGTCTTCGCCGTAGGTAAGGCAGCCGTCGGGGAGCAGGAGCTTTTCGTTGTGGCCGTAGTAGTCGTTGCCCATCACCTGAAAACCCGAGGGGGCGGTATCCATGAACCACATGAACTCTTCCCGCGTCATCCCGTTGTCCAGCGCGAACATCAGCACGTCCGCATCGGGCGATTTGGAATAGAGCAGGTCGAGCGAGAGGAAGATCAGCTTGTTGCGAAGCTTCACTTCGTGCGATGGGGAAGCGACGACATGATGCGTGTACTCCGCCGACTCGCTCTGCACGATGATCGCGTCCGGCCGGTGGCGGACGATCTGGGCGCTCGCGAGCAGATTGGCGGCGACGAGGTGCTTGAGTGCAGTCACAAATCCGCGCTCGGTCCGCAGGCGCTCGTTCCATCGTCCGTCCCATCCGCTATTGCGGGCGGCCACGTAGATTTCGTTCACCGGCGTGTAGCCGCGGACCCAGGGATAGCGCCGCGCGAACGCGCCGGCGTAATCGGCGAAGTGCATCGGCATCTCGGGGTTCTGGAAATCGCCCATCCAGTCCGGGATGCCAAAGTGCAGCAAGTCCACGATCGGGGTGATGCCCAGCCGCCGCATCTCGGCCATCGCCTCATCGGGGAATGACCAGTCGAAGCGGTCGGGGCCGAGATGAATGAGGTGGTTCGGAAGGCCGTAGCGCAGGCACGGCGTGCCGAGTTCCTTGACCAATTGCAAGTCGTCGCGAAACCGCCGCAGGTGGCCGCATTCTTCCAGCAGGTCGCGGCGGAGTCGGTTGCC
This sequence comes from Phycisphaerales bacterium, assembly GCA_028288775.1. GTDB lineage: Bacteria > Planctomycetota > Phycisphaerae > Tepidisphaerales > Tepidisphaeraceae > RYN-428. The sequence goes on from JAQGHP010000560.1 coordinate 4,248, forward strand.
GGCGGCATCGACGACGACAGGGTTGGAACATTCGATGCCGGTGGCGAAGGCGAAATCCCAC
>JAQGHP010000565.1 GCA_028288775.1 Phycisphaerales bacterium
CTACGCCATCAAGCAAAAACGCAAGAGCGTCACGCTGGTCCACAAGGGGAACATCATGAAGTTCACGGAAGGCAGCTTCCGTGATTGGGGCTACCGCGTCGCGAAGGAGCAGTTCGGCGCGATCGAAATCGACGGCGGACCCTGGTGCAAAATTCCCGCGGGCAAGCCCGGCGAGGGAATCGTCGTCAAGGACGCCATCGCCGACATCACCCTCCAGCAGGTTCTCACACGCCCGGAGGAATTTGACGTCATCGCCACGCCCAATCTCAACGGCGACTACCTGAGCGACGCGTTAGCCGCCCAAGTGGGCGGCATCGGCATCGCCCCCGGCGGCAACATCAACTACCTCACCGGCCACGCCGTCTTCGAAGCCACCCACGGCACCGCCCCCAAGTACGCCGACCAGGACAAGGTCAACCCCGGAAGCGTCATCCTCTCGGGCGTGATGATGTTCGAGTTCCTCGGCTGGAAGGAAGTCGCGGACCTGATCACGAAGAGTCTGGAAAAGGCGATCGCCGCGAAAACCGTCACGTACGATTTCGCCCGGCTGATGGAAGGGGCGAAGGAGATCAAGTGCAGCGAGTTTGCCAGTGAGATGATCAAGCATATGGGGTGAGATGAGCTTCCAACGGCGAAAGGTCATCAAGTCACTTGTCACCCGGGGATTTGTGCTATACCGCGAGGGCGGCGAGCATACGATTTACCGCGGGCCCGCCGGAGAGCTCTGCCCTGTGCCTCGGCATCGCGACATCCAGCGAGGCACAGCGCGGTCGATTGCCGCTCAGGCGAAGGTTCCGTGGCCGCAATTCCAGCGGGAGATCCTATGAAGGTCTATCACGTCATGGTCGAGCAGGAAGGCGGGTGGTACTGCGCCCGGGCGATGGAAGATGCCGCCGTTTTTACGCAGGGGCGTACGCTCGACGAGATCATCGCAAACATCCGCGAGGTCGCCGCCTTGATGTACGATGAGAAGAACGTGCAGGTGGAGCTTGTCGTGCCGCCGGGCGTATCGACGGGCGCCCGACGCGGGACGGGCGGGCGGGGGCAGATCGCCAAATCATCCCGCCGCATGCGACGCTCGCAACCGACGAAGACCGTGTAAGGGGCAGGAAGGCAAAAAACGATACTATCCGGCGAGTGAATCATGGAAGACGTCGTTGCCACTCACTCGCTTCTCGCCCGCCTCGGCACGCCCGATCAGCGGCTCTCCTTTATCCTCGACACCATGCGCGAGATGAGCGAGCTGACCGACCCGCAGGTCATGGTGCGCACTTACAGCGCGCGGATGCGGCAGCTTATCCCGTCCGACCGCTCCCTTTCCCTCAGCCGCCGCGATTTGCGGACGCCGTATTTCCGGGTCACGCGCAGCTCAACTTGGGACGGCGAGGTAAACCCCTGGCGGCAGGGCGATCGGCTGCCGGTGCTCGAAGGCGGGCTTCTGGCCGGGTGCATTTATGGGGACGAGCCGGTTGTCGTCGACGACCTGGAATTCTCCCCGGACGACCCGGCGGCCCAGTACTTCGAGGGGATGCGGTCGCTCGTCGCCATTCCGCTCTTCGACGCGGGGCGCGCGATCAACATGGTCGTGGTGATGCGCAAGGAGCCGTTGGGCTATCGCCGGGACATGCTTGCGGAGCACGTCTGGATGGCCAACCTTTTCGGACGGGCGACCAAGACCCTCGTCCTCGCGCAGGAAGTGAAACGCGCCTACGACGTCGTCGACCGCGAGCTCAAAGCGGTGGCGGACATTCAACGATCACTTCTCCCGGCGGCGCTACCGAAGATTCCCGGGTTGGACATTGCCGTCCACTACCAGACGTCGCGCCACTCGGGGGGCGACTACTACGATTTTTTTCAACTGCCCGACGGACAGTGGGGAATTCTGGTGGCGGACGTGAGCGGTCACGGCACGCCCGCCGCGGTGCTCATGGCCATTACCCACAGCATTGCGCACATCGCGTGCGATCCGCCCGTCCCGCCGGCCAGGCTGCTGGCCGCGATTAACGAGCGACTGTGCCGGCAGTACACGAAGTCCTCGGGAAATTTCGTGACCGCGTTCTACGGAGTCTATGACCCCAAGGACCGCACGCTGCTCTGGTCGAACGCCGGCCACCCGCCCCCGCGCCTCGCACGGCACGGCGGAACCGCCATTGCGCTGCCCCCCGCCGCCAGCCTTCCTTTGGGCATCGAGCCCGACGAGCCGTACGGCCAGTTCGTCCACCAACTCGCCCCCGGCGACGCCCTGCTGCTCTACACGGACGGAATCACCGAGGCACGCGAGCCGGCGGGCGAAATGTTCGGCGTCGAACGGCTCGACACCGTCCTGGCCTGCACCCCCCGCAGCAGCGAAAGGCTGATCCGCGCCACGCTTATCGCGCTCGAAGCATTCACGGATGGACGCGCGCCCGCGGATGATCAGACGCTGCTGGTGATGCAGGTGAGAGAGTAGCGTTGCCATCCGCCTGCGTCCCGGTACCATCGTCCGCACACCATGACCCACAGCGAAACCCTCGCACCCGGGGAAACCACCGCCGCCTCCGCGCGCTTCGCGCGCATGTTGCCGCTGGCTTTCATTACCTACAGCCTGGCCTATCTCGACCGCGTGAACATCGGGTTTGGCGAAGCCGGCAGCATGAGCAAATCGCTCAATCTGACGGACGATCAATTCACGTTCTTCAACGCCTCGTTCTTCATCGGCTACGTGCTGTTCCAAATCCCCGGCGCGCGGTACGCCGCCCAACGCAGCGTGAAAAAGCTGATGTTCTGGGCGTTGATCTTCTGGGGCGTCATCGCCTCCTCGACGGCCTTCCTTCACAACTACAAGCTGCTGCTGCTCGACCGATTCCTGTTGGGGGCGGTGGAAGGGCTTGTGTTCCCTTCGCTGCTTGTGTTCCTCACGCACTGGTTCACGAAGCGGGAGCGGTCGCGCGCCAATACCCTTCTTATCCTGGGGAACCCGCTGACCATCGCCTGGGCTTCCGTCGGCTCAAGCTTTTTGGTCCAGTATTTCTCGGAGCACCCGCTGCTCGGATTACATGGATGGCAATGGATGCTGCTGGCGGAGGGCGCGCCGACCCTTCTCTGGGCGCTGATCTGGTGGATGCTGGCCGATGACCGGCCGACCGATGCCCGATGGCTCTCCGCCGACCAGGCGGCAAGCGTGCAGTCCGTCCTGGACAGCGAACAGGCGGAGGTCAAGAAGGTCAAGGATTACTGGGCGGCGTTCCGCGACCCGCAGGTGATTCTTCTGTGTCTCTTGTTCTTCGCCTGGAGCGTGGGGATCTACGGCCTGAACATGTGGCTGCCGGTGATCATGAAGCACGGCTCCACTTTCGGGATCGCGAAAATCGGATTACTCAGCTCGATCCCCTACCTCATCAGCGCCGGGGTGATGGTGGGCATATCGTCAATCTCCGACCGCCTGCTGGTTCGCCAGCCGTTCGTGTGGCCTTTCATGTTCCTGGGGGCGGCGGCGTTCCTTATGTCATTCCTCGTGGGGCGGGGGTCGAACCCGCATTTTTGGATATCGTTCACAGGTCTTATCATCGCAGCCATCTGCATGTATGCCCCCTACGGCCCGTTCTGGGCCATGGTGCCGGAAATGGTCTCGCGCAATGTGATCGGCGAATCGCTCGCCCTCATCAACACCATCGGCGCGGTCGGCGGGTTCGTCGGGACGTACGGTGTTGGTTACCTGAAAAACCACACCGGCGGCTACGGGATGAGCTTCGCAAGCCTCTCGGCGGCGCTGGTCATGGCGGGGGTTCTGACGACGATCGTCCGCCGTCGGCCTGCAAAGTGAAAATTGGTTGAGTCGCCTCCCCTCCTGAACCCCGAACCCTGAACCCCGACCCACAGAATTGCCCCCGCAACTTCCGCGGGGTTGACCCGTATATACGGGCAGGTATCCTATCTGAACCTTTCTTTGTTCAATCGCGCAGGATATTCGCGGCACTCAGGCTGCCCATGAGAATGACTTTCCAGGGAGGCACGTTTATGTTCCGGTCACGCCTTTTCATTGCGGGTTGTATCGCGTCCTTGTTGCTGGTCCCCGTCTGCCGGGCGGAGGACACCGATGCCGACGCGCTGAAGTCGAAGGAACTGTCCAAGACCGGCACCACTTTCGTGCTCCCAGCGGAGCAGGAGGTCGCGGACGGCATGAAGAGCATCCGCGTGCTTCGCAAGAAGGTCGATGATGACAACAAGGCCCGCGCCAACCTGGAGAAACAGATCAAGCAGATAAAGGGGGGCATCGCGCAGGGCGAATATCAGAAGCGCGGCCTCCTCGAGCAGTTCCTCAAGGAAAGCGATGTTACGCGAAAGAACAATCTCGTCGCGAAGATCAACATCATTGACGGCCAGCTTAAGGAAGCCACCGATTTCAAGGACGGACTTGAGACAAAGGTGAACGCCATCGACGCCGCCCCTCGGCAGCAGTTCATCGACCAGGTTCTCGACCTCTTCACCAAGGCCGATGAAGCGCAGTCCAAGTACAAGGAACTCGCGGATGACCCCGACGTGAAGGGCGCCCTGGAAAAGCTCAACGCCCCGGGTAAGCCCAAGCTCAAGCTCGGGCCCTCCACCGAATTCATGGCCAGCGCCACGGTGCTCAAGAAGTGGCGCGGCGACGTGTCTTCCGACGTCATCCAGATCAAGCACGAACACGAAGTGCCGATGGTCGAGGTCACCTTTAACGGGACCACCACCCGCGAAATGGTCATCGACAGCGGTGCAAGCATGGTCTGCCTGACGGCCGACCTCGCCCGTCAATTAAAGATGGTCCCCACCGACAAGGACCCGACCATCCATTTCACGATGGCGGACGGGAAGGTCGTCGAGGCCAAGCAGATGGTCATCAAGAGCGTGCGGGTCGGGCAATTCACCGTCGAGGAAGTGGAGTGCGCCGTGCTTCCCGATAGCCTCGTCGCGGCAGAGCCATTGTTGGGCGGCACCTTCCTCAACAACTTCATCTTCAAGGTGGACCCGAAGGCCGGCGAACTGCACCTGGCCGTCATCGCCGGCGGCAGCCGCAATGTCATCACCGCGGGCGGGGGTAAGGATAAGGATCCCAAAAAGCCCGGCGACAAGAAGACCGAAAAGACCACCACCGCCGCCAAGCCCGCGGCCAAGGCGGCGGACGACAAGATGGAAAAGGACAAGTAAGCGTCGCGCCCCTTGCGATAAGCTCGCACCGCTTGCGGTTTAACGGATCGAGACCGCCCCCCCGGCGTCCGCGAAACCGCAAGCACTAGTCCCGCGCAAGCACACGCGGACGCGCCACCCTCCCCCCCAAACAAATGAACCGTGATGGAATCCCATCACGGTTCACTCATTATTCAACACGCCCCCCCGGCGCGTCGAATTCCCCCCTGCGGTATTCGCCTAGTAAAGCTTCGTGGGCTCCGCCTTCTCCGCGGGCACTTTTACCGAGTCGCTCACCGCGGTCACGCGGAACTGCACGTCCGCCGGCTGAGTCGCCTTGACAACAACTCTCCACCGCGCGGTCTGTTTGGGCCCCAGTGTCGCAATCGATTGGAAGGTGACCTTCTGGCCGTCGTTGCTCGCCTGGGTCGCACCGGTGGCCTGCACGAACTGCTCTTGCGGCGGAAGGATCGCGGTGACGCCCACGTTCGTGTCCGGGCCGTTGCCCTGGTTGGTCACGGCGATGTTGTAGACGACGTTGTCGCCCACGCGGACCGGGTCACGCTCGTCAACCGCTTCCAGGAGCAGTGCCGCGACGGTCTGGATGTTGGTCTCAATTCTCTGCGCAGCCTCGGGCGCGCACGCCGCGGTCGCCACGGCGTCGAGCCGCAGAACGCCGCCCTGGTTCCCCTGGTAAGTCAGGTTGATGGTCTTGCTCTGCCCGGGGTCGATGGTACCCAGACGCTCGGGGCCGGTGGTCGCCGAGGCGAGCTGGGCACCGTCGGGCGCGGTGACGTTGACGAGCTGCGCGTTCCCCGAGGGAGTCACTCGCACCGCCGCGTCGCGGGCGGGCGCATTACCGGTGTTGGTGACGGTGACCTGGTAAGTGATCGGCGTATTCACATAGTCCTGCTGCGGCCCTTTCACCGCCACGGCCAGCTTCGGCTGGCGGACGGTCGTGGTGACGTTCTCGGATTTGACAGTGTCCCCCTCGCTCGATGCGGTGGCGGCGCTGGCGAACTGACCCGGCTGCGTCGCCTTCAGGTGCGCGATCACGTCGCGGGCCTGGCCCGGCCCGATGTCGCCGACGTTGGCGGTGACGACGTTCTGCCCGTCAGCAGTCGTAAGCCCCTGGGGCAACTCATCGCGCAACGTCACGTTGCGAGCGACGCCGCTACCGGTGTTCCGCACCGTGTACCGCCATTGGATTTCCTGGCAGACGTCCGCCTGCTCGGGCCCCTGCTTGGTGACCGCGATGGCGGGCGCGACGACGTTCACCGCGGTGCAAAGCGTGGGCGGCTGGTAGCTGACGGCGAAGCACTGGCGGATCTGCCCCTGCTGGCTCGCGACGCCGCCGACGCGGATCGCCTTCGATTCATGCGGCCCGAGGTCGCCCACGTTGTAGACCATCGCGTTTTCCTGCCCCCCCGCCGGCTGCGTGTCCGGCGCGCGGGTGACGCGGAAGCCTTCGGGCGTGGTGGCCGAAAGCCGTACGTGCTCCAGACGGTTGGCCGTCAGGTTCGTCACGCGGATGTCGTAGTTGTATTCGTGGCCCACGCGCACCTCGCGCGGCCCCATTTGCTCCACCAGCACTATGCTCGTGTTACGGTCGCCGGTGGGGTACGCCATGGCGATTGACTGGTTCTGCTCCTGTTGCGGCATCTGCGTCGCACCGGGTACCTGAACGGAAGGCGACGAACTTCCCGGGCCCATTTCCGCCCCCGCGGTCCGCGCCTCGGACGATTCAACCGGGGACGCCGCCTGCGGTTGCTCCTGGTTGTTGGACGAGCAACCGGCCAACCCCATCGCGGCCATCAGTGCGGCTGCCGATACCCAACGGACTGACGGGCCGACCCGTCGAATGGACGAAAGCGAACGCATGAAGAACTCCTTCCATGAGACGGTTGCCGCAGCGCCGACAACGCGGGAACTTCCCGCGACGAATCGACCGCCGCACGGGCGCTCACGCAGGGTTCGCAAAAACCGAGCCGCACAGCGGGCCGCGCAAACGCCTGACGCAACAAACATGGCATTCCGCGAGCCGCCCTTCCGCTTCCCCCTGCTCCCCTTCAGCGACCACAACTGGCCCCGTCGAACCCGATCCCAACGCTCTCGGCAAATCGCCCTGCCCTTGACACCGCGTCCCGCGCGCCTAGTCTTTGCAGAAAATTAAAGGGCGATGGAGTTCGCCCGAACCGCCGGTCCCAAGACTGTGCTGATAACTCCTACGAACTGTCGTGGGAGCCGCGCTGGCCCGCATTCCCCGTTCGAACGATTCCCGCGAACTAGCAACAGGCCGCACGTGGAGGCGCAAAAATGCCTTTCCGTTGGGACCCGCGCGAACATCTCGCGCTGGGCAAATATGTGGTGAAATGGCTACTGATCGCCGGCCCCGTCGGCGCGGTGATCGGGGCGGCGGTTGCGCTGTTCCTCTGGGCCCTGGAACTCGCCACGCACGCGCGCTGGGATCATCCCTGGCTGCTCTGGCTGCTGCCCGCGGGCGGAGTGGCGGTCGGGCTGCTCTACCACTTATTTGGCAAATCAGTTGAAGGGGGCAACAACCTGATCATGGAGCAGATCCACGAGCCGGGCGGCGGTGTCCCCGCCCGCATGGCCCCGCTCGTGCTCATCGGGACGATTCTCACCCACCTGTTCGGCGGCTCCGCCGGCCGCGAAGGGACGGCTGTGCAGATGGGCGGCAGCATGGCCAGCACCCTCTGCCGATGGCTCAAGCTCAACGAAGACGACACGCGCGAGCTCCTCATGGCGGGCATCGCCGCGGGCTTCGGCGCGGTGTTCGGAACGCCGCTCACCGGAGCCGTCTTCGCGCTGGAAGTGCTGGCTATCGGCCTGCTCAGCCACCGCGCGATCCTCCCCTGCCTGATCGCCAGCATTGTGGGCGATCAAGTCGCCACCGCCCTGCTCGCCACCCGCGGCATGGGCCACACCGCTTATTCCATCAAGTCATTTGCGACAATGGGCCTGGTTCACGCGACGCCCCACCTGAGCTGGGTGCTCACGGGCAAAGTAGCGATCGCGGCCGTGGCGTTCGGGCTGGCGAGCGTGATCTTCGCCGAGCTGACCCACAGCCTGAGCCGCGTGTTCCGCGCCGCGGTCCCCTGGCCGGCATGGCGGCCCGCGCTGGGCGGATTGCTCGTGATCGGCCTCGCGATCCTCATTGGGCGCGATTACCTGGGCCTGGGCGTCACCGCCGATCCGCATCATCCGGAGCAGGTCTCCATCGTCTCGAGCTTTCACCTGCAGGGCGCGACGATGTGGAGTTGGTGGTGGAAGATTTTGTTCACGGCAGTCACGCTCGGCAGCGGCTTCAAGGGCGGCGAAGTGACGCCGCTATTTTTTGTCGGTGCGGCACTGGGCAACGCGATGGCGCGCGTGCTGGGCGTTCCCGAGCACGTGGATCTGTTCGCCGGACTCGGCTTTGTGGCGGTGTTCGCCGGCGCGACCAACACGCCGCTGGCCTGCACGATCATGGGAATCGAGCTCTTCGGCGCGGGGTCCGACAACCTGCTTGGTTCCGGGTTTGTGGTGTACGTCGCGGTGGCGTGCTTTTTGGCGTACCTGTTCAGCGGGCACAGCGGGATTTATCTTTCCCAGCGCATCAGCGCACCCAAGTTTGGCGATGCGCTGGCCCGCGAGGCAACATCGCTCCGCGCCGTGCGGGAATCGCGCCCATCGCTATTCGGGCGGCTATTTTCCAGGCCCGCATCGAAGTCGCCCGGCCGGGACAGCGGCGTAAACGCCGGCTCGTCGGATTGATCGCATCTCATTCGTGCTTGACTTTGCCCCGATTTATCGATCTAATCCCGCCCCATGCGTCGGACTGCCCTGTCATCCCTTCGACTTATTCCGGCCCTTCGAGGCCTAAGCATTTTCTGCACCCGATCGTAGCGGCAACCGACCCGAAGCATTGAGTTTCACCGCCCTACGATCCCCGATCGTAGGGTTTTTTATTTACCGGTCAGTCGTCTGTTGCCCGTTGTCAGTTGCGGAATGTTTGCGCCTCTCTTGCAACGGATAACGGACAACCGACAACGGACAAGGAGCCAAAATGGAATCGGTCCGAATCTTCGACACCACGTTGCGCGACGGCGAGCAATCTCCCGGGGCCACGCTCACGCTCCCCGAAAAGCTGGAGATCGCCCGCCACCTCGAGGCGATGGGCGTCGACATCATCGAGGCCGGGTTCCCGATCAGCTCGCAGGGCGACTTCGAATCCGTCCGGGCCATCGCCTCGGAAATCACCGCCAGCACCGTCTGCGGCCTGTCGCGCTGCACGCCCAAGGACATCGACCGGGCGGGCGAGGCCATCAAGCACGCGGCCAAGGGGCGCATCCACGTCTTCTGCGCCACCTCCAAAATCCACCGCGACCACAAGCTGCGCAAGGGCAAGGAGGAGATCGTCAAGATCAGCGTGGACTCGATCCGCCAGGCCCGCCAGTACACGGACGACGTGGAGTTCTCGCCGGAAGACGCCAGCCGCACGGAGTTGGAGTTTCTGGAGGACATCACCCACGCCGCGATCGAGGCCGGCGCCACGACGATCAACCTCCCCGACACCGTCGGCTACGCCACGCCAAAAGCCTACGGCGAAATCTTCTCCCATCTGATCGCCAAGCTCCCGATCATCCGCGAACGCGGCATCATCCTCTCCGCGCACTGCCATGACGATTTGGGCATGGCGGTGGCCAACTCGTTGTCGGCCGTCGAAGGCGGCGCACGGCAGGTCGAATGCACCATCAACGGCATTGGCGAGCGCGCCGGCAACGCCGCCCTGGAAGAGATCGTCATGGCCCTGCGCACGCGCAGCGACTATTACAAAGTTACAAGTCGCATTGACTCCACGCGCATCTACTCCGCCAGCCGCATGGTCAGCACGTTGACCGGTCTGGCCGTCCAGCGCAACAAGGCGATCGTCGGCGAAAACGCCTTCGCCCACGAAGCCGGTATTCACCAGGACGGCGTGCTGAAATACCGCGAAACCTACGAGATCATGGACCCCGCCACCGTCGGCATCCCCAAGGGCACGCTGGTGCTGGGCAAACACAGCGGCCGCCACGCCTTCCGCGACCGCGTCATCCAGCTCGGCTACACCCTGACCGACGAGCAACTGGAGCACACGTTCACCAAGTTCAAGTCACTGGCCGACAAGAAAAAGGAAGTCTTCGACGAGGACATCGAAGCGCTGGTTGACGAGCAATTGGAAGTCGCCACGGGATTGTGGGAACTGGCCGGCCTGCAAGTCACCAGCGGCTCCAACACCATCCCCACCGCCACCGTGACGCTGCGCGACGCCACCGGCCAAACCGTCCAGGACGCCTCCATCGGCGACGGCCCCGTCGACGCCATCTACTCCGCCATCCAGCGCCTCACCGGCATCCAGGCCACCCTCCTCGATTACCGCATCCGCGCCGTGTCGAAGGGAAAGGACGCCCAAGGCGAAGTGCAGATCGAGCTCGAACACAACGGCCGCAAAATCCGCGGCCGCGGTTTGAGCACGGATATCCTCGAAGCGAGCGCCCTGGGATACTTGGCCGCGATCAACCGCCTGCGGAGCATCAGCAACCGCGAGCGGCTTGTTACGCAGCATGTGGCGATTTAGAAAGACGCGGCGGAACCGCTCCGGTCCCCTCTCCCTCGTACTCGGGGGAGAGGGATAGGGTGAGGGGCGGAACGGAGGAAACGCTGAATGCTAAATGCTGAACGCTGAATGGGGAGAGCTCCCGCATTTGTTCAGCATTCAGCGTTCATCGTTCAGCATTTTTTCACGCTCGGCCCCTCACCCCTGCCCTCTCCCCCGAGTACGAGGGAGAGGGAGTCGGACGGAGCAACGCTGCGACCGGGCCGGCACGGCCCGGCTCCGAAATGCCTTTCCTGTAGGGTGGGTGTACTCGCCCGCCGTTTGATCGGTGCTCGGGAAATGGTGGGCGAGTACGCCCACCCTACATGTGCTTAAGGATGGGTGGTTTGCAAGGCTCCGTTGTGCGTTTTACAAGAAGCACGTACATCGGCGCACCGGGCCGCACCCTCACCCCGGCCCTCTCCCTGGGAGGGAGAGGGAGTGTAGGTCCTCATCCCGAATCACATTCCCGTCCTCCATCGTCACCATCCTCTGGGCACGTTGCGCGATCGCATGATCGTGGGTTACGATCACAATCGTCTGCCCGCGCTCCGAGATTTCCTGGAAGATGTCGGCGACTAACTCGCTATTTTTCTTGTCCAGGTTTCCTGTCGGTTCATCGGCCAATAGCGCCGCCGGCTCGTTGGCCAGGGCGCGAGCGATGGCGACGCGCTGTTGTTCGCCGCCGCTTAGTCGGTTCGCGCGTCTTTTCACCTTATCGCCCATTCCGAGTTGCTTGAGAAGTTGGGCGCCGCGATCCATCGCCTGCTCGCGCGATAATTTTCCAAGCTTGAACATCGGCAGGCAGACATTTTCCTGGGCCGTGAATTCCTTGAGCAGATAATGGAACTGGAAAACGAAGCCGACCTTTTCATTTCGTAGCAGTGCCAGCTCGGCGTCGTTCAGCGTGGACGTGTCCTGGCCGTCGATGAAAATCGTGCTTGGGGGGTCGAACGTCCGCCCGTTGATCGCGCGGGTCGGCCGATCGAGTCCGCCCAGCAGGTAGAGGAGCGTGCTTTTGCCCGAACCGCTGGCGCCGACGATCGAGACGTATTCTTCCCGCTCGATCGACAGATTCACGCCCTTGAGCACCTCGTTGGCGTTGTCCGCCGAGCCGAGGACGCGGCGGACGTTGCGGGCGCACAGCAGCGGGTCAGTGTGCCCCACGGATCACCTCCACGGGGTCGTACTTCGCCGCCCGGCGGGCGGGATAGACGGCCGCGATGAGCACGATGATGTTGGAAACGATGAACGCCTTCACGTACTGACTTGCGTGCTCGCTCATGAGCAATCCCTCGGCGTGGATCAGTCCCTCGACCGTGATCGGAATTCGCCGCAAGCCTTCGATCGCGAGCTTGCCAAACCCCAGCCCGAGCGTCGCGCCGATCAGGCCGATGACCAGTCCCTGGAAAAGGTACACCAGCGTGATGTCCGTCCGTGAGTAGCCCATGCTCTTGAGGATCGCGATGTCGTTGACGCGCTCGAGCACCGACATGATGAGGATATTGAGAACCCCGAACGCCGCGACCAGCAGCAGGGTTCCGGTGATGATGTAGGTCATCAGGTCCTGGATCTTGAAGATCTTCAAAAAGTTTTCGTTCGCCTCCTGCCAGCTTTCGGTGCGGTACCCGGCCATTCCTTCGATCTGTGTCGCGTACTCCTGGGCACGGGTGTAATCATCCGTGCGGATGACGATCTCGTTGTTGATGTTCTTCTTGTTGAGCAGGGTCTGCGCGTCGTTGAGGAGCATGTACCCGCGCGAGTAGTCAACGGGCGTGACGCCGGTGCGGAAAATGCCGACGACCCGCGCCGTGGTGCGACCGCCTTCGGAGCCGGCGAGCAATACCGAATCGTCGAGCTTTACGCCCAACAGATCGGCCACGCCCTTGCCGACGATTATTCCATCAGCGGTGGTGCGCAGGCGGTCGAAGCTCCCTTCGAGCACGTCGCCTGCGATGGTCGTGACGCGGAGCTGCCGCTCGGGCTCGATGCCGTTGATGCTGAGGTTGAGGGTCTTCGTGCCGAAGGTGGCGATGACGTTCCCCTGCACCGCCGGGGCCGCGGCGACGATCCCCGGCATCCGCGCCAGCGACGCGAGCAGCCCGCCGGGGTTGTCGATCTTTCGCACCTGCTCCCGCGGCTTCACGCGATGCACCTCGAGCAGCGCCTCGGGCTGCTTGTAGACGCGCTCCAGGATCGGCGTGCGCGTTTCCCGCGGCTCGTCCTTGATCGTGATGTGCCCGGACGACTCGACCGTCTCGATGACGAACTTGTCCTGAAACCCGTCCATCATTGCGGACATGGCGATAAACATCGTGACGCTGATCGTCACCCCGGCGATGCAAACCGCCGACTGGCGCTTGTGGGAGAAGAAATAGCGGAACGCGATGAACCAGCGCATTTTCGGCAACCTTCGTGAAATCCGAGGCTCGCACGGGAAATCCGAAAACCGAATCCCCGAAAACCGAATCAAACCCGAATGACCAAATCCCATATCCAAAGAGAGGCCAAGGAAGTGGCTCCTCTTCTCCCGTGGCACGGGCGGCCCGCCCGTGTTCTGCCGCTATAGCGGCGAATTCATGGGCGGGCCGCCCATGCCACAAAGAATGCGGGGAGCCACGAATGAACACGAATGGGCACGAATGAATGAGGACTTCTTATTCGTGTCCATTCGTGTTCATTCGTGGCTCCCTCCGCCTTCCAATTTCGTCATGCGGATTTCCGCATCATTGTCGTCAATTAATGAAACCCGGTGAATCCCGAAGCGGCCTTCGGCTTGTTCAGCGCCGCGGCGGCCGCGGGCTCCATGCGCGTCATGCGGACGCTTGCGCCTTCGGATAAGTCCGAGACGGGGCTGATGACGACCGTGTCGCCGACGTTCATTCCGGACGCCAGCTCGACCCATTCGACGCCGCGAATGCCGGCGGTCGCGTCCGCGATCCTAGTCAGGCGACCATTGCGCACCGAAAAAAAACCGCCGCCCTGGAGGGCCTGGGCGGGCACGATCAGTGCCCGATCCTTGGCCCGTGAGACGAACGCCAGTTCGCCGGTCATGCCGGCGGCCAACTTCAGGGGCGGGTCGTCCGGACTTTCGGGCTTTGGGGCTTCCACCTTCACGTCCACTTCAAACGTCCGCCGATCCGCGTCGGCCTTGTCGTAGATCCTCGTCACCTTTCCTCTCAGCGGCATTCCGGAAAAGGAATACAGCGCCATGTGGACCAACTGCCCGACCCGCACCTGGGCAATGTTCTCTTCGTCCACCGCGGCTCGCATGACGAGGTTTTCCTGCCGCACGTCCGCCAGTTGCATGACGTGGTCATTCACGTTGAGGCGGGTGCCGATGGGGACGGGCCGGTCGAGCACTACGCCGTCGATCGGGCTGCGGAGGGTTTGCAGCTCGAAGTTCCGCCGGGCCGCGGCCTCGGCGGCCTCGGCCACGCGCAAATCGGATTCCAACTGGAGTTTCATCGTCGCGCGCTGCGCCTTGAGCGATTCCCCCCCGCTCCACAGCTCCTTGGCATGGTCGGCGGCCTTGTCCCGGTCGGTGATCGCGGCCCCGCCCTTGGCCGCCATTTCCACGAACCGCTGCTCGTCGCGCCTGGCATTGTCGAGCATCGCGGCGTTCGCCTGGAGCTTGGCGTCAAACTCGCGCAGGACGGGGGATGTGGCATCGGCGGCGCGCTGCTTCTGCTGCTCGAGCTCGGCGCGGGCCTTGTCGAGCTGAAACTGCACCTGCGGGTCTTCAATGATCGCCAGCACCTGGCCGGGGCTGACGTGGTCGCCCTTGTCCACGAGTACTTTTGTGACGATTCCCGCGTTACTCGTGCGGACGGGATGTTCGGTTACAGGCTGGACAGTGCCGGTGGCATAGAATGATTCGACGGCCGGCCCTTCGACCACGCGCGTTACGGTAACCAGTGGCCGGCTGAGCCAGAAAAATACGAGGCCCGCCACGGCCGCCGCCACAAAACCGGCGGAGACCAGGACCCATCGGACCGTGCCCTGCCCTCGTTTCTGATGAATCATGTATGACGAATTATAGTGCGGGCGCCGCGTCAATAGAGAACCCCGGGAGCGCCGATTCCGGAGTTCTGTATGTTTTGAAATGCCGATCCGGCAGCGCGCGGGGAAAACCAATTCCGCCGGCGGCCGTATCTACTTATAGGTCTGTCGGTGTTCGGGCGCATCGCGTGAATGGTCGCGGCAAAGTCCGATTGTCCCTTGACACCCTTTCCGAGCAGCCCTAGGTTTAGCTAAGCACGCCAGGAGGCGCCTCGATGGCCGTCCAGATGGAACTCCATAAGATCATCATCAGTGAGATGCAGCCCGAGCAGATCATTGTCCTCAAGGAAGTCGATGGCGAGCGCAAGTTCCCCATCGTGATCGGGAGCGGCGAAGCGTACGCGATCGATCGCCGGCTCAAGGGCATCATCCACCCCCGCCCTCTCACGCACGACCTGCTGGCGAACGTGATCGACAACATGGGCGGGAGTATTGACCGCATCGAGATCAACGACCTCAACGACCACACCTTCTACGCCAAGATCCACATCCGCCAGGACGGCCAGACCATCAAGGTCGACAGCCGCCCGAGCGACGCGATCGCCCTGGGCGTCGCGACAACGGTCCCCATCTACGTCGCCGAGCACGTGCTTGCGGACGTCTGCCGGGAGTAAACTGCGGGCAGGTGTGGAGATTGAACCGCGAATTCCCCAAGAGAAGAAAGCCGCGCTGAGCAAGGCATACGCCTTTGGATTGGCGGGGAACAGTCCATAAGAACGAGCCGGGAAACGATCAGCCCTGGAGTAAAGCGAAAAGCGTGCGATGGGCCTCGGCCAATCGCACGCTTTTCACTTTACTCCAGGGCTGACTGTTTTGAACCAGTTCCCGCGGCTGATGCTTTGGCGGGACATTTTCACGTTCGTTACCGCTTGGCCTGGTCGTAGTACCCGACGAAGTAGAGGAAGCGGTTCTGATTGAGAATGGGGACGCCCAGCTTGATGGCGTTGGACTTGAGCTCCTGGTACGCGTCGAGCGCCTTTTGAGCGCGATCCTTGTGATCGATCTCGACGGCCGTGGGGCTGTCGCCCAGCGACGGGATGGAAGGTTCCTTGCCGAGGACTACGAAGTCCGTGTCCACATTCACCTGGTCCATCACGCGGCCGCCCCACTGCGTGCAGAGTCGGCGGACGACATCGGCCTCGCCGGGCGTGGCCTGGCCCGTGTTGGCCAGGTCAAACTCGCCGTACACGACGAAGTTGTACTTCGTATGCACGTCGTAGACGAGGTTCATGATGATGTCGCCCTCGACGATCGTCTGACCCGTGGCGACCTTGATGATCCGGCACTCGGCGGTGTTCGCGAGAATGCGGATTACCTCGATCGAGGCCTTGCCGGCGGGTAAGTCGGTGTCCTCGTTGCCGGAGGCGGCGCTCAGCGGCGGAAGGCCCTTCTTCTGGTCGTACACTTCAAACGTCAGCCCGGGCATCAGTTGCTGCCCTTCGCCGAGGTTGATGAAGACGGTCTTGTTGCCCGGCACCTTGGCGATGACGCCGTCAATCTGTTGGAGCGGGCGGGTCGGGTTCTGGCGGTAATGCCCGATGCGGATGATGAGCTTCTGGACCGTGTCCTGTAGTTTCCTCACCTCGCCTTGCACCTTGGTCAGCTCATTCTGCGCGGCGCTGGCCTGGACCTGCGCGTCCTTAACGGCCTTGTCGCTCGCGGCCTGCATTTCCGCGATGTTGGCGGTCTTGGTCCCCTGGTACTTCATGTTTTCGTCCTGGGCGACTTTCAACTGCGCATTCACGTCGGCAATGGCCTTGTCCTTCTCGTCGAGCAGGCCCTTTTCGGCGTTGGTCATCGCGACGATCTTCTCGTTGGCCGTCTTGAGGTCGGCCTGCACCTTGGCGATGTCCTGCGTCTGGGTGACGGCCTGACCGGCCAGCGTTCGGATCGAGCTGAGCAGGTTGTCGTCCGAAAGCTTGATGGGGATGTTGGCCGCCTTGAGCTGCTCGCCCACTTCCGCCAGCGCCTTGGACACATCGGCGCTGATGTTATCCAGCGGGGCGGCGGGGTTGCCGGTGATGAGCTTGGCCTCGGCGGCGCGGTCGGCGAGTGCGATCTGAATCCCGGTCATCGGGGCGCGCTTCGAGGCGCGGGCAGTGAGGGTGGCGACGTCGGGGAGGGTCATGTCCCCGGGGACTACCGCGGGGGCGAGCCTCTTAAGGTCCTGCTCGTCCTTGATGAGCGCGGCCTGCCACTGCGTGTTGTAGTAGATGGCAAAGATGGCCGAGGTGACGAACAGGATGACGAAGACCACCACGGCAGTGATCAACCCGGCGCGGGACCCTTGGGGGCTTGCGATGGGGGGCATGAGGACCTCCAGGTGCGTTGAGGCAACAGGCCGCGGCGGCAACGCCCGCCGGGGCACAAGGTGAGAATCCGGTGGCAAGCTGCCGGCTTCCGCCGACATTCCGCTCGCCACGCATCGGAAGGAGACTTCCGCCGTCTACGGACAGGCGCATAATCTACATCTCCCCCATGGCCTCGGTCAAGAATAACGCATGAGCATGCCGCGGTCTTCCAAGGACGACTGGTGTTTCAGTACGTCCTCTTCACCCATAAGCAACACCGCCCAGAACCGCGCGGTCCGGAAGCTCGAGCCTGCCTCCGTGTCTTCGTGGCGAAGTCTTGGTTCGCAATTCGGACTTCGGGTTTAGACGCGATGCGGCTCCTCGGTTATCATCGGCCGCGAGAATGCGGGCCGCATGCGAGGGCGTGCCCTTCAGTCCTCCGAGGAGCTACACATGCAGATGATCGAGGCCGTAATTAAGCCGCATAAGCTCGACGCCGTGAAGGGCGCGCTGGCGAAGATCGGGATCCTGGGCGTGACCGCAGTCGAGTGCAAGGGCTTCGGCCGGCAGATGGGGCACACCGAGCGCTACCGCGGCGCGAAGATGGACGTCGGGTTCGTTCCCAAGGTGCTGCTCAAGCTCTGCGTGAAAGAGGAAGACGCCGAAAAAGCCGTTGACGCAATCTCCGAGGCGGCCCGGACGGGCGAAGTCGGCGACGGAAAGATCTTCGTCTACCCCGTGGCCCGCGTGCTCCGCATCCGCACGGGAGAGGCGAACGAGCAGGCGTTGTAAGGGAGGACTGAGGCGTAAGGACTGAGGCGTAAGGACTGAGGACTGAGGACTGAGGGCGCAGGTAGGGTGGGTGTACCCGCCTACCGCTGATCGATCGCTCGAATCGAGCGTCAAACGGTGGGCGGGTACGCCCACCCTACGTGCCCAATAGATCTATTGATCTGACTTGAAGCCCGGCGATGTAATTTCCGCCGGGCTTTTTTGTGCGCGAGACGGGCGCGCCATTTCGTCCGCGCTTCAATCCAGCTCATCCACCGAATCGGGCTTTTTCTCTGGATTAGATTTCTCGTCGAGACGCAATCGCGGCCTGGGCTCATCATCGTCGTCATCGGGCGAAGCGCCGCCGGGGGGCAGGCGCTTGCCGCATTCCCGGCAGACCCAGGGGCGATCGAGGATGCACAGGGCCGGCCAGACAAGTAGCAGAAAGATGTAAATGACTGTCCCCAGCCCGCCGAGCAGCGGCAGCCAGGCCAGCAGCAATAGCGGGATCAAGATTACGCGCATGCGACGCACCGGGCCAAGATGGCTCGATCCACAGGCCGGGCATGCCAGGGCTTTCAGGACGGGGGTGGTGGGAAGTTCAGACGGGGGAACCGTG
Organism: Phycisphaerales bacterium; assembly: GCA_028288775.1. Lineage (GTDB taxonomy): Bacteria > Planctomycetota > Phycisphaerae > Tepidisphaerales > Tepidisphaeraceae > RYN-428. The sequence continues at coordinate 18,524 of JAQGHP010000565.1, forward strand.
AGGAACTTGCGGGCCGGGCTCGCGGCCAGAATATGCACCGCCTCGGGGCCGTCTGTTTCCGATACTTGCAGGTCTACGGACCATCGGCCCCACGGGTCGGTCTTTCGGATGGAAACACATTGCACGCCGCGGCTGTCGAGGAGCCCGGATGCGAGACCCGCCTCGAAGTCCGTGGCGAAATGCGCGACCGTTCGCAATCTCCCGGGAGTGTGCCGTGCATACTCGAGCATCACCGGCTGGGGCGGCGTCGCAGCATTGGGGACGGTGTCCGATGGTTCATCGTGTGCGTCCTGATTCTCCGATCCAGCTTCCTGGCCCATTCCACATCCTCCTGTAACGCGCTTCACGACAATTCCCGGTACGGCAAGTATCATACCGCCCCGCCGCCCGCGAGGCGTCTCGTGGACGTCTGATTATGCCGCTTCACCCGTCGTCCCTGTCGGAGATTCCCCAATGCCCGGCTACGCCATCCCGCAGACCCGCAAGCCGCCGAAAGCCCAGAAGAATCAGGTCCAGCTCGTCGCCAACGGCGACCTGCGCATCGCCGCCAATCAGACGTGCTGGCCCGAGCAGGCGAAGATGGAGGAATCGCTCCGTCTCACTCTTGCCGACTTCGGATATGAACTCGTCCGCGCCCACCCGTACAAGGAATCGGAGCGGCACGGGTTTATCGCGTCGCAGAAGGAAGGGATGCAGGTTTTTGCGGGGATTGATCCGAACGCGCCGCTGATCGTCGCCGAGGCGGTCTGGCAGTATTCGCACCACATTCTCGCCGGGCTGCTCTCGCACCGCGGGCCGATCCTCACCGTCGCCAATTGGTCGGGAATGTGGCCCGGGCTGGTGGGGATGCTCAACCTCAACGGGTCGCTCACCAAGGCGGGCGTGCCCTACTCGACCATTTGGAGCGAAGATTTCCACGACGAATATTTCCGCGATTATCTCCGCGCGTGGCTGAAGGACGGGCACGCGAAGCATAAGACCCGCCACGTCACCAAATGGAAAAGCGTGAAGGTCGGCGGCAAGGAGCGCAAGCTCGGCGACGCCATCGCCCTGCAACTGCGGCAGGGGAAGGCGATCATGGGCGTGTTCGACGAGGGGTGCATGGGGATGTTTAACGCCATCATCCCCGACGGCCTGCTCAACGCCGTCGGCGTGTTCAAGGAACGCCTCAGCCAATCGGCGCTGTATTACGAAATCACGCAGGTGAGCGATGAGGAGGGCCAGGCCGTCCGCCGATGGATGGAAGAACGCGGAATGAAGTTCAAGACCGGTCCGAACGACGCCGAGGATCTCACCGACCGGCAGATCCTCCAGCAGTGCAAGATGTACGTGGCGGCGGTGCGGATCGCCGATGATTTCGGCTGCCACACCATCGGCATTCAATACCAACAAGGCCTGAAAGATTTGCTCCCTGCGTCCGACTTGGTCGAGGGAACGCTCAACAACGTGGATCGTCCGCCCGTGCGGTCGCGCGACGGCGGGCGAGTGTTGTTCGAGGGCGAAGCGATTCCGCATTTCAACGAGGTGGACGAGTGCTCGGGTCTCGACGCCCTGCTCACCAGCCGCGTACATAAGGCGATGGGCCAGCCGGTGGAAACGACGCTGCACGACCTGCGCTGGGGCGACGTGGATCGGAGCGGAACGGTGCCCGATTACGTGTGGGTGTTCCTGATCTCCGGGTCCGCGCCGCCCGCGCATTTCATAGGAGGCTGGGCGGGCGCGAGCAGCGAGCGGCAACCGCCGATGTATTTCCGCCTGGGCGGCGGAACTTTGAAGGGCATCAGCCGGCCCGGCGAGATCGTCTGGAGCCGCATCTACATCGATGACGGGGAATTAAAGATGGACTTGGGCCGGGCCGGGGTGGTCGAGTTGCCGTTGGAGGAAACCCAAAGGCGCTGGGACGCGACGACCCCGCAATGGCCGATCATGCACGCCGTCACCTACGGCGTAAGCCGCGACCAGATGATGGCCCGCCACAAGGCCAACCACGTGCAGGTCGCATACGCCAACAGCGCCGAGGAAGCCGACAAGGCCCTGCTGGCCAAGGCCGCGACGGCCCACGCGCTGGGCATCCACGTCGCGCTGTGCGGGACGAAGAAGAACGGGAAAGGGTGGGCGTAAGAAAATGGCAACGGCACGGCCGAATGTGGTGGTGATCGCGGGACCCAATGGTGCGGGGAAGTCTACGATTGCGCCTGACGTGCTTCGCGGTGAAATGTCCGTTACGGAGTTTGTCAACGCCGACTCGATCGCTCAGGGGTTGTCGGCGTTTGATCCGGAGGGGGCGGCAATGGCCGCGGGGCGAATTATGCTCGCCCGGCTGAAGGAACTGGCGGAGCAAAAAACGAGCTTCGCGTTTGAGACGACGCTCGCGAGCCGCAGCTTTGCACCATGGATCGCCAAGCTCCGCCAGTCGGGATACTTGTTCCACCTCATCTACGTTTGGGTGCCGTCGCCCGATGTGGCCATCGGACGCGTGGCGCTACGTGTCAGTGAGGGCGGCCATCATGTGCCCGATGACGTCGTCCGACGCCGCTATGGAGGCGGGCTCCGCAACTTGTTCGAGTTGTACCAGCCTATCGCCGATACGTGGAGGTGCTATGATAGTACCGTCGTCGGTCGTCCCAAGATCATCGCCTCCAGGAGAGGCTCGCACTATGAGCGCATCTACAGCAAGCCAAAATGGAAAGCGTTCCTCCAGGCGCGCGACGCCGCGCAAGCCGACCGCTAAGAACATCACGCGGCTGATGGTCGAAGGGACCGCCATTGACAGGGCCGTCGAGAACGCGGGGCGCAAAGCGGTCGAGCGACATGCCCGCGCGGGGAACTCGCTCCCCACTTGGGACGGTGCGAAGGTCGTCTGGGTGCCTGCGACCAAAGTGCTCGAAGGCTACGCCAAGCCGCATACGCGGACTAAGGCACGTACCTAAAATTTCTGCAATGCCACTTACCGAACAGATTGAACAGATGCTGGGCTCTCTCACGCGGGCGGAGAAGGCGGAATTGCTTCAGCGAATGGCCAAGGATTTGGGCGACGCCTTCCCTGGCATCGACAGTTCTCCCGATGTTTGCGGGGGTGACGCAAGAATCGTCCGGACGCGCATCCCCGTGTGGGTTCTCGATCGGGCCCGTCAACTGGGGACCAGCGAGGCGGACTTGCTCAAAGCCTACCCCAGCCTTCGCGCTGAGGACCTTGCCAACGCGTGGGCCTACGTGCGGTCGCATCGCGCCGAAATCGATCGGCAAATTCGCGAAAATGAGGAGGCGTAGTCCGTGGCTCGTTTCTACGCCGACGAGAACTTTCCGTTCCCGGTCGTCGTCGAACTTCGCTCGTTGGGCCACGATGTAACGACGGCTGCGGAGGCGGGCAACGCCGGCCAAGCGATTCCCGACGAAGCCGTCTTGGGGTTCGCCACGACGGAAAAACGCATTCTTCTGACCCTGAACCGAAAACACTTTATCCGCCTTCATGCAGGGGCCCCGAACCATGCGGGGATTCTCGTGTGTACGTTCGATCCTAATTTCGCTGCCCAGGCGTACCGGATTCATGAAGCCGTCCGGGCCGTCGCTGACCCGCCTGGTCAATTGATTCGAGTGAACCGCCCGCCAGCCTAATCGCCGACGATTCGTTCGAGATCCGATGCTCCCGTCAATTCTTTTCTACATCAGCGGCCACGGTTACGGCCATGCCCGGCGCATGGCGCAGGTGGTGCTAGCGCTTTCGGCTCAATTGCCCGATGCGGCGGTGCGGATTCGTTCGGCCGCGCCGGCGCATGTCTTTGAGCCGCTTTCCCCGGAATGTATCGAGAAGTGCGACATCGACGCGGGCGTGGTGGAGCGCGACCCGTTGAGGATCGACCGTGAGGCTTCGCTCGCACGACTCGCCGATTTCATGCGGCGGCGGGATGCGATCGTGGCCGAGGAGCTTGCGGCCGTGCGCCGGATTGGGCCGGGGTTGATCGTGGCGGACATTCCGTTTCTCGCCGGGGAAGTGGCGGACCGCGCGGGGGTGCGGTGCGTCGGGATTAGCAATTTCACCTGGGATTGGATTTACGATCATCTCTTCGGCGACGATGGTCGTTACGCCGTGCTCGCGCCGTTGGTGCGGGAAGGCTACGGGAAGATGGAGGCCCTTCTCGAGCTTCCGTTCGGGCGGACCAGCCCGGCAATCGCAACAAAGATTGCAATGCCATTGATCGCGGGGAAAAGCCGGCTCAGGAATGAGGAAGTGCTGGCGCAGATCGGCGTGCCGGTTGATGACCCGCGGCCGCGTGTTTTGTTCGGAACGCGCGGGGGACTGCCGCCGGGCGCGCTTGCCGTGGCAGCCCGGGACGCCGGCGAGTTCCTATTCCTCTGCGTGCATGAGCCGCCCGAGGGACTCCCCGACAATGCGAAGGTTGTGCGGCTCTCGCCCCGGCTGGATTTCTCCGACGTACTGTCGATTAGCAGCGTCGTGGTGTCGAAGCTGGGTTACGGGATCGTCTCCGACTGCATCGCGGCGGGCGTGCCGCTGGTATGGCCCCGGCGGGAAGGATTCGTGGAGGACGAGATCATGGCAGCCGACGCACCGAAATGGCTGCCCATGATGCGAATGGAGGAAGAAGACTATTACGCGGGAAGATGGGGCCGATCGTTGCGTGACGCTCTTGCGCTGCCGACACCCGCGGAAGTGATGCCGACTGACGGGGCGGAGATGTGTGCCGAGTACCTCAGCCGGTTTTTCCGAAAAGCTTGAAGAACATCTCCTTCGACCTGGCCTTGCCCTCGGGCGTAAGCACAACCGACTTGGCCTTGCCTTGAGGATCGCCGATCAGGCCCTTCTCGAACAGCCGATTTGTGGCGTCCCAATCGTGGCCCTTCCATGCGCGAGCGCCCTGACCTTCACCCATGTCGTCATGGAGCGTCAGGTACAACAGCGCGAGGACCGCGTCATCCACCTTATCCTTGTCGAAATCCATCGCTGATTTCCCCGTAACCCGGCATCACTTCGCCGGCGTCTCGGCGGGCTTCACCTGGTCCTTAAACTTCTCCCGCACCTTGTCCACCTTCGGCAGCGCCTCCTGCACCACGTACGGGTTGCGCAGGTGGCACGCGACGTAGTTCTGGTGGTAATCCTCGGCCTTGTAGAAACCATCCGCCTTTAATGGCTCTAGCGTGGTAACGATCGGCTTGTCGAACACCTTGGCGGCGTCGAGCTGCTTGATGTACGCCTCGGCGACTTTCTTCTGGTCGTCGTTCTCGTAAAAGACCGCCGACCGATATTGCGTGCCGCTGTCGGGGCCCTGGCGGTCCTTGGTCGTGGGATCGATGACCGTGAAGAGGACGCGCAGGAGTTGGCCGTAAGTGATCTTCGAAGGGTCGTACGTAACCTTCACCGCCTCGGCGTGGCTCGTGCGGCCGGTGCAGACCGCTTCGTAATTAGCAGTCTCCTTGGTGCCGCCCGCGTAGCCCGATGCGGCACTCTTCACCCCGCTGAGCTGATCGAACACGCCTTCAATGCACCAAAAGCATCCGCCCGCAAGGACGATGGTATGAACTTCGCCGGGCTTGGCGTCCTTGTCGGCCTGAAGGTCAACCGCCGGCGGCGGCAACTGGGCAGTCGCCGCCTGCGCGGGCTTGTCGCAAGCGGCCCCGAGGAATCCGGTAATGGCCATGATGACGACTCCGAAAAAAGGGCGTGAAATTTGCAAAGGTCTACTCCAAAAAGCCGGACGCGCCGACTTCATCCAAGTCCTGAATTGTAGGCGGTCCGGAGTCACGGTCGCGTGTCAGCCGCCACCGATCGCACGATCTCAGAAGCCCATGCGGAATCCTCCGGCGACAAAGGTTCCGGCGGCGCTCCGTTATAGCGGAGCTTGCGGGCGTACCGGCCACGGTCATATGCGCTGTTGACCACGTCCTTCAGTTCTAGCGAGACGTCCGGATCGGGCGCCTGCAGCGGAATGGAAATTCCCGGGAGAGGATGCCGAAGTCCCCAGGCGTACACGGCCACATCCGGCCGCCGGTCGGCGCGGAAAGCAAATGCATAGTAATGCCCGGGCGGCAACGGCTGCGCCAGCTCGGTACGCCGGCCACGACGCAGCAAGTCAATTTCGACCACGTGAACGCCCCGGCTCACCAGTGAGCGTCGTTTGTGGCGGTTTTCTCCAAGCCCTTCCCCGTACTTATTCCTGGGGGAAAGTAATTCGATCGAAGTGATCAGCTCATAATCCGGCAACCTGAGGATCTCGATATACCCCTCACGCACTTCCAGGGATTCCACCGACGGAATCGTCACGGGCGCGATTGCCACTGCGACGCCCCCAGCACGTGCCGTTGGCTCACTTGCCTGCCGCTGATGAACAGGTCGCTCGCGCAGCATCGCGACGTCGGGGAGATACTGGGCCGCCGCCGCATCATTACGGCTCACGAGTTCGACGCGCTCGTTAATCTTCGCAATGTAATTATTCGGCAACTGGTCCGAAAGAAAGTACATGCACTCGGTAATGAAGACGTGGTGAAATTCCTCCCACACTGCTGGGTCTTCCAAGTACGGGTCCATGCCAGGAAACGGGCTGCTCATTCGCTGCTCCAACGAAAGGAATTGCCATTCATGGACCGCTTCATTGTAGCGCCGCGGCTTACAAAAGAAACGCCCCGGCGAAGCCCGCCGGGGCGTTCTTACATACATACTGGAAAGACCACGAATTTAATCCAAATTCATGCTCATCAGGAACTGCCCGTTGCTCGGCACCTTTTCCAAACGGCCCTTGAGCAGTTCCACGGCTTCCACCGGGTTCATGTCGCTCAAGACGCGCCGCAGGCGGTAGACCAACTCCAGTTCCTTCGGAACCAGCAGCAACTCCTCGCGGCGGGTGCCGGAGGCGTTGATGTCGATGGCGGGGTAGACGCGGCGGTCGACCAGCCTGCGGTCCAGGTGCAGTTCGGCGTTGCCGGTGCCCTTGAACTCTTCGAAGATCACTTCGTCCATCTTCGAGCCCGTGTCGATCAGGGCCGTGGCCAGGATCGTCAGGCTGCCGCCCTCTTCGATGTTTCTCGCGGCGCCGAAGAAGCGCTTGGGCTTCTGCAACGCGTTGGCGTCCACGCCGCCGCTCAGGATCTTGCCGCTGTGGGGGACTTCGGTGTTGTAGGCGCGGGCCAGGCGGGTGATCGAGTCGAGCAGGATGATCACGTCCTTGCCGAACTCGACGTAGCGCTTGGCCTTCTCGATCACCATCTCAGCGACCTGCACGTGGCGCGACGCGGGCTCGTCGAAGGTCGAGGAGACGACCTCGGCCTTCGTGTTGCGCTCCATGTCCGTCACTTCTTCCGGCCGCTCGTCGATCAGCAGGACGATCAGCACCGACTCGGGGTGGTTCTTGCTGATCGAGTTGGCGATCTTCTGGAGCAGCACGGTCTTGCCGGTCCGCGGCGGGGCGACGATCAGCATGCGCTGGCCCATGCCGATGGGCGTGACCAGATCCACAATTCGCATGTTGAGGTCTTTGGGGTCGGCTTCGAGGGTGATCCGCTTATTGGGGTGCAGCGGGGTCAGGTCCTCGAAGTTGACCGTGTCGGTGATGCGCTCGGGGTCTTCGCCGTTAATGGCTTCGACGCGGAGCAGCGCGAAGTAGCGCTCGCCTTCCTTGGGCGGACGGATCTGGCCCTGGACGACGTGGCCGTTGCGCAACCCGAATCGGCGGATCTGCGACGGGGAGATATAGATGTCGTCCGGGCACGGCAGATAGT
>JAQGHP010000567.1 GCA_028288775.1 Phycisphaerales bacterium
TATTCGTTCTTTGCCTTCCGTCATGATTCACTCGTCACTTTACGGCGCTCCTTCAACACTTGGCCGTGCTGCGGTAGTATCTCCCCGCACGCACGACGCCTCCGCGCCGCGCGTTGTGCCAAATCGCTCATCGGAGAACCCCGCATGCGACTGGACCGATCCACCGGCGCGACGTGTCAGGAGACCACCGGCTTCCTGTTCAAGCACGCCTGTCCGCGCCCGGCGACGGTGCAATGCGATTCCTGCCAGAAGCTCGTGTGCGAACTCCACGCCAGCGGCAGTCAAGGCACGGCCGACTATTGCACCACCTGCGCCAAACGCCTGAGCAAGGCTAACCCCTCAGCCTATACCGACTACGACCCGTACGATCCCTACTGGTATTCCGGCTGGCACTACCGCGGCTATGGGTATTACGGCCCGGGGTATTGGGGCCATTCCTACGTGACCGGCAACGCCGGGCCGGTGCATGACAGCCGGGATTTTACCGAGGCGGACACCGCCGCGGTGTCGGCGGAGGGGGATGCGGCGTTCGAGAATGAGATTGGGGGAAGTTGAAAAAGTGCAGAGTGCAGAGTGCGGAGTTGAACCGAGTTCCGGGATGTGAGATTTGAAATCTGAGATTTGGGATTTGTAGCGTAGAGGCGGAGGGCGTGCGGCGGTGCGATGGGGGGCGCGGACCTGGCGGATTAACGAGGAACGTAGTGGAAACCCTTCTTCGACTTACGGCGATCGCGAAATCGTTCGGGGGCGTGCAGGCGCTGAAGGGGGTTTCGTTTGACCTGCGGGCCGGGGAGGTGCATGCGATCGTCGGGGAAAACGGGGCGGGGAAATCCACACTTATTAAGCTCATCACCGGCGCGCATCAGCCGGATTCGGGCACGCTGGAAATCGGCGGCCGCGAGATTGAGCGGAATGATCCCGGCGTCGCACGGGCCCTGGGGATTGCCGCGATTTATCAGCAGCCCGCGTTGTTCCCGGACCTCACCGTCGCCGAGAACATCGGCCTGCGCGTCGAGGCCGGCGGGGCGCTGCGGCTGGTACGCTGGCGTGAACGGCGGAAGCGGGCGGTTGAGCTCCTCCAGCGCGTCGGCGCGGACATCGCGCCCGAATCGCTCGTCCGCGAGCTGACCATGCCGCAGCAGCAGCTTGTGGAGATCGCCGGGGCGCTGGGCGGGAATGCCCGCGTGCTCATCCTCGACGAGCCGACGGCGTCGCTCAGTGATCGCGAAGTGGAAAATCTATTTCGCGTCATCCGCGAGCTGCGGGGGCAGGGGGTCGGGATGATCTACATTTCCCACCGGCTGGAGGAGTTGCCGCAGATCGCCGACCGTGTGACCGTGCTGCGGGACGGCAGCTACGTGGGCACGAGGGCGATGGCCGAGGTGAACCGCGCGGAGATGATCCGCCTGATGGTCGGCCGCGAGCTGTCGGCGGTGTTTCCGAAAATTGCGGTGGAGCCGGGGGGTGTCGTGCTCGAAACGCGAAACCTCTGCTGCCGGGCATCCGGCGTTCGCGATGTCAGCCTGACAGTCCGCGCGGGCGAGATTCTCGGCCTCGCGGGGCTGGTGGGTGCGGGGCGGACGGAGCTCGCCCGCGTGCTCTTTGGCCTGACGCCCGCGGATGGCGGGGAGATTCTTCTTAGGGGAAAGCCCGTGGTCGTGGGGTCCGCCACGCGGGCGGTGGAGCTGGGCATTGGCTACGTGCCCGAAGACCGCCGACGGCACGGCGTGATATTGGAAATGCCCGTGGCCGCGAATACCACGCTGGCGGTGCTGAAGACCATCGCCTCGGGCGGCTTCCTCAATTTCGGCCGCGAGCGGCAGATCGCCGAGTCGTACGTCCAGCGCCTGGGCACCAAGACGCCCTCGGTAAACACGCCCGTCGGCAATCTCTCGGGCGGAAATCAGCAGAAGGTCGCGCTCGCCCGATGGCTGGCGACCGGGCCGTCGGTCATCATCCTTGACGAGCCGACGCAGGGCGTGGACGTGGGCGCGAAGGCCGAGATTCACCGCCTGATGGGCGAATTGGCGCAGCGGGGGATGGCTGTCATCATGATCTCTTCGGAGCTACCCGAGGTGCTTGGCATGAGCGACCGCATCGCCGTCATGCACGGCGGGGCGGTCGTGGCAACCCTCGACCGCGCGGACGCCACGCAGGAAAAAGTACTGGAGCTGGCCCTGGGCCACGTAGCCGATGGGATGGTGGCGGCATGACGAGCTTCGCTTCCGCCATGCCAGGCGAATTCGGCCGTACACGCGCGCCGGGGTTTCTCTCGCGGCACCTGCGCGAGATTTCCGTCGCGATCGCGTACGCGCTGCTGCTCGCCTCTCTCGCGTTGCGGCAGGCGGGGTTTTTTCAGGGCCAATTCTTCGCGACATGGGTCAGCGCCGCGCCGGTGCTGGTGGCCGCGACGGGCATGACGCTCGTCATTCTCGCCCGCCACATCGACATCTCCATCGGCTCGCAGTTCGCGGTGTGCGCGGTGCTCTCCGGGCTCCTGGCGAAAACGGGATTGCCGATGCCCGCCGTGGTCATCGCCACGGTGCTCGTCGGGGCGATTCTGGGCGCGATCAACGGCGTGTTCGTCGCGGGAATGGGATTGCCTTCGATCGTCGTGACGCTTGCGACGTTAGTCATTTACCGCGAGTCGCTGCGCTGGGCCCGGCAGGGGCAATTCGTCCGCGACCTGCCGGCGGGCTATCAGTGGTTCGGACTTTCCCAACATGCAGGGCAATGGGCGGTGTTGCTGGGCGCGCTGCTGGTGCTCGGCGCCTTCGCGTGGGGAATGCGGTGGCTGGCCGCGGGAAGGGCGGTGTACGCGGTCGGGTCGGACCGCGAGGCGGCGCGCCTGGCGGGCATCCGGCCGGCGCGGGTCGTCTTCGTCGTGTTTGTACTGATGGGGGCGCTTGTTGGCTTGGCCGCGATGCTCAACGCCGTGCGCTTCGCGGACGTGGACCCGAACGTCGGCACGGGCTGGGAACTGCAAGTCATCGCGGCCGTCGTCGTCGGCGGCGCGGCGATCTCCGGCGGCCGCGGAACGCTCGTCGGCAGCCTGATCGGCGTCGCGCTGCTCGCGACCATCGGCCCGGCCCTCGTGTTCCTCAAGGTCCCCTCGCAGTGGGAGAAGGCGATTCAGGGCGCGATCATTCTCGTGGCCGTTGCGTCGGATGGTCTGCATCGGAGGGCACGGTAAATGGCGACGCTCATGACGCCGCCGGTCCTTCCTACGCAGGCCGCTGCCCCGGTCCGCGGCGCACGCGCGACGGCATTTCAGCCGCAGCAGTTCGTGCTTGCGGGGTTACTTCTGCTGGAAATCGCAGTTTTTTCACTCGTGGGCGGGAACTTTTTCTCCCCCGAGAATTTCTTCGAGATCCAGCGCCTCAGCGTCGAGCTCGGGCTGCTCGCGCTCGCGATGACGCCGGTGATCGTCACCGGTGGCATCGATCTTTCCGTCGGCTCGCTCATGGCGCTGTCGGCGGTGCTGATGGGAATGATGTGGCACGACGCGCACGTGCCGATCTGGCTCGCGGCTATTGCCGCGGTGCTGATCGCCTGCGCCGCGGGCGCGCTCAACGCGCTGCTCATCACCCGGCTGCGCATTCCGCCGCTCATCGTCACGCTCGGCTCCTACTCGCTCTTCCGCGGTTTGGCGGAAGGCATCACGCGGGGCGTGGTGACGTATACCAAGTTCCCTCGCTCGTTCGTCTTCCTAGGCAACGGCTATTTCGGGCCACTGCCAGCGCAGGTGATATTGCTTGCCATCGCGGCGGCGGCGTTTTGGCTGCTGCTCCATCGCACGACGATCGGCCGTGCGCTCTCCGCCATCGGCTACTCGCCCGAAGGGGCGCGCCACGCCGGCATTCCCGTCGAACGCCGCGTAGCGCTGGCGTATATCCTCTCCGGCCTGTGCGCCGGCTTGGCGGCAGTCGTCTACGTCGCCCACGTCGATCAGGCGAAGGCCGACGCCGGCACGGGGTATGAACTCATGGCCATCACCGCCGTCGTGTTGGGCGGGACGAGTATCTTCGGCGGCCGCGGGAGCGTCGCCGGAACCATCATGGGGCTCTTCGCCATCGTGATCCTGCAAAACGGGCTGCGCATGGCCGACCACCCGCTCTGGCTCACGCGCCACCTCGGCGGAGAAATGGCCGGCATCCTGACGGGCCTGCTGTTGCTCCTGGCCATCGGCCTCGATTGGCGATTGGGCAAACGCGCCGGCCGAGCCCCTATCCCCGCACACACTTCGCGACTCAATGAGGAGGATTTCGAAATGAAGAACTCGCAATTGGCGGTGCTGAGCATCGTGATTCTGGCCGCGGCACTCATTGTGGCGGGGGGCAATTACATGCTCGTTAAATCTCTGCCGACGATTTCCATCGGCGGCGCACACACGCCCACACCCGCAAAGCAGATCACCATCGCCATGATGCCCAAGAGCAAGGGCAACGCTTATTTCGTCGCCTGCCAGAGCGGCGCGGAGGAGGCGGCGAAGGAGTTGGGCGTGAACCTCGTCTGGGACGGACCGACCAACACAGACCCCGCCGAGCAGAACCGCATCGTCGATACGTGGGTGAACCGCGGCGTAGATGTCATTGCCGTTGCGGTGGAAAACCGCGAAGGCCTTTCGACCGCCCTCCGCAAGGCCCGGGAGAAGGGGATCAAGGTCGTGACGTGGGACGCGGACGCCGAGCCCGATGCGCGGGATTTCTTCGTCAACCAGGCAACATCCGAAGGCATCGCCAAAACGCTCGTCGATAACGCCGCCAAGGCGATGGGCGGCAAAGGCGATTTCGCGATCATCACCGCCTCGCTCACCGCGTCGAACATGAACGAGTGGCGCAAGCAGATCGAAAAGTACCTGCCCGAGAAGTACCCCGACATGAAACTGCTGGACGTGCGCCCCTGCGACGACCAGAAAGACAAGGCCTTCGACGAGGCCAACACGCTGCTTAATTCGCGCCCGACGTTGAAGCTGATCATGGCGATCTGCGCCCCCGCGCTGCCCGGCTCGGCGGAGGCAGTAAAGCAATCCGGCCGCAAGGACGTAAAGGTGATGGGGCTGGGTCTTCCCAACGACAGCAAGAAGTACGTACACGACGGGATCACCGACAACGTGGTGCTGTGGAACACGATGGATTTGGGCTATCTGGCCGTGACGGCGGCGTATGACCTGAAGATGGGAACGCTCAAGCCCGGCGACAAATCCCTGCAGGCGGGCCGTTTGAAAGAAATCAAGGTGGAAGGCGACAACATCGTGCTGGGACAGCCGTTCACGTTCACGAAAGAGAATATCGATAAGTACAACTTCTGATTGTTGCGGAATAGGAATGAACGCAAAGACGCGGAGGCGCAGAGGGGAAGGGAGAGCGGAATGTTTTTGAGAAGGGTTCGGTCGACTATGCGCCTGGGCTGTGGCACGGGCGGCCCGCCCGTGGGATTGCGGCTATAGCCGCGGACTCATGGGCGGGCCGCCCCATGCCACGGTACAAGCGTTCTCTCTCTCCCCTCCTCCCTCTGCGCGTCCGCGCCTCCGCACTCAATCCGTGTTTCCGAACTCGACCACCCACCGTCCTTTCCCCAAGTCCGACGTCTTCACCTGAACCTCCAGAAACTTTCGGACGACGTCAATGTTCGTCACTGTGTGCGGCGTAAGACTCTGCGTGACGAATGACCCGCCGCCGGCGAGGGCGAAGGGGATGAGAAGCTGGTCCGCCAGGTGCGTGCCCAGCGGCACGTCCGCGGCCAGGTAGTCCCGGGCCTGTCCGAGCGCCTCCTCGGCGACCGCTTCGGCGCGGATGCCACGGGTGCCGAAGCCGGTGAAGACTTCGGTGACGTGCTCGCTCGCCAGTGCGATCGTCACGACATTCCCCGGCCCCTGGTCGGCGGAAAGCTGCACGGGCCGAAAACATTCTTCGCCCCATGCCGTTTTACGCGAAAGGATCTCCAGCTCGCGCATCGCAATCTCCCCGGGCAACCCCGCGACGACTGCTTTGCACACGCGGCTGACAATTGCCCCGCGCTCGCGCAGCGCGAGTGGCGTGAGCCGCGACGCCGGCTCGATCGAGGCGACGAACCTCCCGCCGCCCGCGGGGTAGAACCCCGCGCGTTCCAGCGCGATGGCGACCTTCGCGCCCATCTTCCCGAGGATCGGCAAAAACGCCTGCCCCAGAAAATCCACCGGCGGCGCAAACGGGTTGTGCGTCCCACCCTCCAGCGTAATGAGGCTCGGCGCATCGGCCACAAGCAGCCCCGGCAAAATCGCCTGAAGCACAAGCGTGGTGCTCCCCGCCGTGCCCACGGCGAACGAATATTCGCCGCCTTTCACCTTGCCGGGAATAAACGTCAGCTCGCGCGACCCGATCGCCGCGCCGGCCGCGTCCGCGCCGCAAACGGCAACCGCCGCGTTGACGGCGGTGAGATGCTGCCGGAGCAGCCCCGGCTTCTCCCGTCCCGCGCGGATTTTGGAAATGCGAAAGGGCTTGCCGGTGACCATGGAAAGGCCGAGGGACGAACGGAGAATCTGTCCGCCGCCTTCGCCCTGGGAGCCGTCGATTTCGAGCATGATTGCACCTGACATTTGTTCGTAGCCGTGGCCTGTTGGGATCCAGTCCTCTTGCCCTGTGCGTGGGCCGTTTGTGCTCTGGTCCCCTCTCCCTCGTACTCGGGGGAGAGGGTTAGGGTGAGGGGCGGAACGTCAAGATGCACGGAATTCCGAACCATGTAGGGTGGGTGTACTCGCCCACCGTTCGCCCACCGCCTGAGTGACAAATGGTGGGCGAGTACACCCACCTTACATGGACTTCCTACGAATCACACAACTCGACGCTCGGCCCCCTCACCCCTGCCCTCTCCCCCCAGTACGAGGGAGAGGGAGAAGCGCCGACTAGGATGGACAAGATCAAACAGGGGAGTTCCGTCAGCGTCCGGTAGTGATGCCTAACAGGTCAGATGTAAGATCTGAGAAGTCATGGGCATTTGAGTAAACAGGTTGCGCCGCCCACAGCGCTTTCGATCGGGCCCGATATCTTTGCGACCCCTCGGCCCCGAGCCGGGGTCTGACGCTCGCCCGGAACTCCCTCATTTGATCTCGACCCGCCAGTTCGTTTCCTGGATCAACGCGTTCAGCTCGCGGATTTTCTTCGACAGATCATCCGACTGCTTCTGAAGTTTGGCAACATCCACGGTTGCGACCCACTTGATCTCCTTCATGCTGTACCGCTCCGGCTCCTTCCGCGCGCCTTGTACCGCGACTTGCAGAAGCGAATGCTGCTGCACGAGCGTATCGCGCCGAGCGACGAGCTGCGCCAGCGACCGGCCGTCGGACGCCTTGCTGGCCACGTTCGCGGCGTTGATCTGGAGCACGAGCCCTTCAAGGTCGCCGAGAATTCCCACCGCCTCTTTCATCAATTGCGCCGGGTTTTCCTGCGGCTTCTCCTTCTCCTGCACCACGGCGTTCGCGGCGATGCGCTCGCGCAGCGATGCAAGCTTCTTCTTCATGTCCGAACGCAGCAATAATGCTTCTGCAAGTTTCATGGCATCCTCATTTCCAGTTCAATCATCCGCCTTATCCCCGTCCTTGATCACAAACCGCGCCTTCAGCTTCGCCACGCCGCTGGCCAGCCCGGCGAGTTCCACCGAGCGCAGCACCTCGGCGAAATCCTTGTACGCATCGGGCGCTTCATCCTTCGGGTACGTG
Source organism: Phycisphaerales bacterium (assembly GCA_028288775.1). Lineage (GTDB taxonomy): Bacteria > Planctomycetota > Phycisphaerae > Tepidisphaerales > Tepidisphaeraceae > RYN-428. The sequence goes on from JAQGHP010000567.1 coordinate 7,697, forward strand.
CGGCAGTTGCTGAGAATATCGCACGCGTCCAACTCCGCGTCGATCTGCCCCTGGTCCAGGCGGCGGATCGCCTCCTTGCGGCCCATGCGGCGGCCAGCGCCGTGGTTCACGCTATAGCAACTCGCCGCGGCACCTTCATCCGCCACCATCACCACCGACCCTTCGCGGGGATTGCCCGGCAGAAGGATCGGGTGGCCGGTCGCGGCGAAGGGCGTTTTGTGCAGGGCGTGGTGGCCCGCGGGGAAGGCGCGGGTTGCGCCCTTTCGGTGGACCCAGGCTTCGCGGTTTTCCACGATCTCCTTGCGGGCGATGTTGTGGCTGATGCTGTAGACCAAATCGCCCTTCACTCCCGGAATAATTTCCTGGAACGCTTCGAGCACCAGCGCGTTGATGAGCAGATGGTTCACGGTTGCGAAGTTCGCGCCCAAGGCCATGTCGTCCAAGTACGCGTCCGCCTCGGCGGTGCCTAGGGGCGCGTAGACCAGCTCGCGGTCGTTGCCGGGGAGCGGGATGCTCCAGGTTTCGAAGCGTTCCTGCAGCGCGCGGAACTGGCCGGAGGCCAGCGCGTGGCCCAGGCCGCGCGAGCCGCAGTGCGAGAGGAACGCGACGTGCCCGTCCTTCAGGCCGAACGTGTCGGCGACGGCGCGGGCGCGGTCGTTGTCCTCGACCTCGACGAGTTCGCACTCGCCGAAGTGGTTGCCGCCGCCGTAGGAACCGAGCTGGCGGACCTTGTCCCCGAAGTTTACGAGGCGGCCGGTCGAGAGCAGAAAATCGAGGCGTGCTTCCAGCGCGTCGGCGGAGCCGTCGTGGCCCGTGTGTGCCGCGTCTTCGCAGCGCGTCGCCCAGTGCGCGGGGATTCCCAGCGCCGCGCAAACTTCGGGGGCCGCGCCGGTCGTCACGGCATATCGGCCGACGTCGAGCTCCACATTGCGAGCCTTCTTCACCGACCGCTGCCCCTTGCCCGCGCCCGTGGGCGTGCGCTCGGCGATGGCGTTGATCAGTGCCCGGCGGGTCTTGCGGTCGGCGACCGCGTCCGCCGGGAGATCGAGCTGGAGGAGGCTCATCGAGCACTTAATGTCCACGCCGACGGGGCCGGGGTAGACGTGCGTCGGCGAAACGAGCACGCAGCCGACGGGCGCGCCGTAGCCGCAGTGGGCGTCGGGGTTCAGCACGAGATCGGTCACGCCCGGCGCCCCGCGCGAGTTGAGCGCCTGCTGAAGGCAGATCGCATCGAACGTGTCGCGGATCGCTGCCGTCCCGATGACGGTAATCGGCTTGCCCCGGCTGTCCCGCGTGGGGAGAAAGCCGGTCGCTTCGCCGGGGGCGGTGATGGCGGGCTTGGGGGTGGTGAGGGTCATGGTCATTTCAGTAACTCCGAGAAAATGCGTGTCGCCACAGACGGACACAGATAAACACAGATGAAGAGGAGCTATTCGTGACATGGGCGTCTCGCCCATGCTGGATGCGTTAGAAGTTAGATTGATCGGGTTGACACAATTTCTCCGCCTTCCTGTGCGCCAGGCACGGGCGGGACGCCCGTGTCACGTTGAAGGTGTAGGCAGACATTCCCATCTGTGTGCATCCGTGTTCATCTGTGGCGAACCATCTTCGATTCCCGCGAAGGCGACAATCATTGGCGAAACACTGCTCTACCAACTGAGCTACGGCCCCATCCAAAGGAGCCGACGGGACTCGAACCCGCGACTAGTAGTTCCGCCTGCATTCGCGACGCAGAAAATTATGACCGGCGACAAGAGTTGAGAAACGTTTTGGCCGACGTTCTGTCTTTGAGCTACACCCGCTTTCGCGGATGGCGGGTGCGAAGCCCGCATCCTTCGGCTCTCTGTAGTTCCTCAGGCATTCGTCGATCAATGCGGCTGGTGGGAGTCGAACCCACATGGGATGAACCCGCCAGGCTCTCGACCTGGTGCGTATTTCCATTTCCGCCACGGCCGCGGTGTTGTGTACTTCTGACTGCCCGACGATTGGCGACAAAATCGGAGAAACGGTGCTTCGGTGCTCTTCCAATTGAGCTACGGCCACTTTCGCAGCCGACGGGACTCGAACCCGTACCTACGAGTTAATGTAGTTCCTCCAGCATTCGCTTACGTCAGCACGATCGAAATCCGGATCGAGCAGGAGAGCAGGGGATCAGTAGACCGCAGTGGAGCATGCACGCTTTTCCTACTGCTCTATTCGGCCTGAAGCCGAATCGGAGTGGCTGGATTCGAACCAGCGGCCCCCTGTGCCCGAAACAGGTGCGCTAACCTGGCTGCGCTACACTCCGTAAGGAACGGCGACAATCTTGGCGAGAGTTGCCGACACCTGCCTTGCGGCGGATGCTTGGGTACGACCCCGCGGCTGACATGTACTCCCGACCGGCATTCGCCGATTCCGTTTCAAGCGGCCGACAAGTGTTTTGACGAGACGCAACATGGGTAAATGTAGTCTCGTCAGCATTCGGCCGAACCGCGCGGGCGGGCGGTTAACTCGCCCGCGCGGGAAAAAGGGTTAAGGGTTCAAAGGATCGAACGTTCAACGGTTCAAGCATTGCAGAAGTTCGACCAGTCTGATCGCTCCTCGACATTCGGAGCCGGGGCGTGTCGCCCCGGTCGGGCCGGAGGCCCGCTCTTACCCTCTCCCTCGTACTCGGGGGAGAGGGCAGGGTGAGGGGCCGGACGTGAAGTTGCGCCGTCAGCTATGAAAGCGCAACTCGACATTCCGCCCCTCACCCCAACCCTCTCCTTCGAGTACGAGGGAGAGGGAGTAATTCGGAGCGTCGCTCCGACCGGGCCGACACGGCCCGACTCCGAATGTTT
>JAQGHP010000635.1 GCA_028288775.1 Phycisphaerales bacterium
TAGCGCCAGGCCGCTATCGCGTGTACTACCGATTGATGAACGGCGACAAGATCGTGAGCGAAGGCCACGGGTTTGAGACGGAAATCCCCGTGCCCGCGTCTGTATCCGCCGCAGCCCAGGCAAATACGGCCAAGCTTGCATGGTTCGCCGCGCAGATGACGCCTCGCCCGCCTCTCCAACTACGAACATCGTGGATCAACTCCGCCGGGGGCGGCTCGATCGCGATTTTCGCGGCGCTGATCCTGCAAGCCTTCGCCCGCGGCCGGCGAGCACGCTGGCGGATGCGGCGGGGGCTTTGTCCGGATTGCGGGTATGACCTGCGCGCCAGCACCGTCCGCTGCCCGGAATGCGGGCGGCCGGTTTCCGGGGACTTGGGGGCGGGCGTCGTCCGCCGACGGCTCCTGGGTATGGCGCGGGCGGGATCGATCCTTTTCGCCGTCCTGGTAATCGGCCTGTGGGTTCGCAGCTATTGGGCGGCGGATTGCCTGACGCGGACGGCGGGACGTTCCGCAGACGCGCTGTACTGCACACGCGGTGCGATTGTGTACGAGCACTCGAACGCGGACGATGACTACGGCTGGACCTACGAGCACGATTCGCCAACGGCCTTCCCGAGGTCGGTGAGTGAGACGGTGGGAAACGGGTGGCGCGTTCTGGGATTCGAATATTCCTCCGACGCGAGTTTGACGGTCGTGCCATGCTGGGTTGTGGTCTTGGCCACGGCGATGTTGGCGGTGCTGTTCACTCGGGGCGGGAAAAACAGACGGACAGGAAAACGCGGTTCGTTCGGTTTCTCGCGGACGGCGACGGGGACTGCCAATTGACCGTGTTTGCCGGCGTCACAAAGCCTGCCGCGAAACGATCAGGTTGGCGGGGGCGATGTAAATTGTTCAAACAATCAACGCCGGCCGACGCGGGGCGTCTTTCTAATATGGGCGTCCACTGGCGGGCATTTCCCCGCTGAAAGGCGGCGGGCTCGGGCGGATGATCCGCGTTGGAGGCGTCCGGAATAGATGCCCACCGCCGACGGCCGCGGGGGTTGAACGAATTGCGTCGGGGCACATATGATCGGAGCCCCAAACCGCCGGGGTCGGCGGCGCGTCAGTGCTCTTTCCGTTTGGACTCTTCAGGCAGAGGAACCATGAAAACCACGATTCAAAAATGGCTCGTTGCCGCCGTTGCCGCGGCGGCGGTGCCTTGTGCGGCACGCCTCGCAACCGCCAACGACTGGTACCAATGGCGCGGCCCCGAGCAGAACGGCGTCTCGCGCGAGACCAACCTCCCCACCGAATGGGACCTCCCCGACACCAAGCACCCCGAAGGCAAAAACCTCGTCTGGACGAATGACGTGGGCGGAATGTCCAGCCCGATCGTCATGAAGGGAAAGGTGTATGTGTATTCCCGCGTCGGCGAGGTGGCCGCGGGGTCCGGGGCGAGCGCGAGCCTTGAGCCGGGGCCGCTGACGCAGGAGGCGCTGACCTGCGTCGATGCCAAAACCGGCACGGTGCTCTGGCGGCACCTCTCGAACATGTTCATGACCGACGACCCGTTCCACCGTATCGGCTGGTCGAACGTCGTCGGCGACCCACAGACCGGCCACGTCTACGGCCTGGGGGCGCAAAATGATTTCGTCTGCCTCGACGGGGAAACGGGCAAAGTCATCTGGCAGCACCAGATGACCGAGGAATTCGGCCTGATCTCCACCTTCGGCGGCCGCACCCCCTCGCCCGCCGTGGACGAAGACCAGGTCTTCATCGGCGGCGTCGCCTTTGGCTGGGCCGACAACGCGGGCGGCGCCTATCGCCTCTTCTCCTTCGACAAGAACACCGGCCAGCCGCTCTGGACCAACGCCACCGGCGGCATCCCCGTGGACGCGCCGTACCAGACCCCGATCATTGTCAACATCAATGGCCAGCGCACGCTCGTCACTGGCGCGGGCGACGGCGGCATCCACGCCTTCCAGGCCCGCACCGGCAAAAAACTCTGGAGCTTCAAAGGCGCTAAACGCGGCATGAACGCCTCGGTCATCGCACAGGGCGACAAGGTCTATGCCTCGTGGGATCTGGACAATTACGACTCCACGAGATTGGGCCGCGTCGTGTGCCTTGACGGCGCGAGCGTTACGGATGGCTCGCCGAAGGAAGTCTGGCGCATCGACGGCATCGAAGCCGGGTTCCCCTCCCCCACCTTTGCCGATGGCACGCTCTACGTCGCCACCGACTCGGCGGTGATCTACGCGATCAATCCTGAAACCGGGAAAGTGAAGTACAAGAAGGGCTTCGGCACCATCGGCAAGCCGTCGCTGGTCTGGGCCGATGGGAAGCTTTATTTCCCCGAGGCCAACGGCCGCGTGTGGATATTGAAGCCGGGGGAAAAGAAGTTCGAGGTGCTGAGCCACGTGGACGTGGAGGAGAAGAAGGGCCGCGAGTACACGATCTTCGGATCGGTGGCGATCTCGGACGGGCACATCTTCATGCAGGCCGCGAACAAGATGTTCTGCATCGGGCCCAAGGAATTCGCGGCTCAGAACGTGCCCGTGCCGCCAGGCCCGCAGGAAGAGGCGCTGCCCGAGGCCGCAAAATCGTCGCGGCCAGCGGCGCTCATCCAGGTAGTGCCCTGCGACGTGCGGCTGCGGCCGGGCGAGAAGATCAAACTCACTGCCCGCGCCTATGACGCCAAGGGCCGTTTGCTGAGCGCGGTGACGCCCAAGTGGTCGGTCGGCCCGCTCACGCTTCCCGCACCGCGGGCGAAACCCAAGGAGCTGATCCGCCCCAATGCCGCGGCAGCCGCGGCGGGCGTCGCCACCACCGCGCCCGCAATCGCAGCCGCCCCAACCACCGCGCCCGCAACCCAGCCCGCGGCCCCGATCAAGGCGGGCAATTTGCTGGGCGAAGTTGCGCCGGATGGCACGTACACAGCCGTCGGCGGCCCGCTGCAAGGTGGCGGTGTGTTTGCTGCGGATAGTGCGGCCACGGGCTTCGCCCGCGTGCGTGTCTTCCCGCCGTTGCCCTGGAAATTTGACTTCGAGAAGAACCCCGTCGGCAAGCCTCCGCTGACGTGGATCGGTGCGGGAATGAAGTTCGCCGTCCACGAGCTTCCCGAGAACGGCAAGCCCAACAACGTGTTGACGAAGCTCACCGACATCCCCCTCTACGCTCGTGCCCGCACCTACTTCGGCACGCCCGAGATGGCCAACTACACGGTCGAGGGCGAAGTCATGGTGAAGGAAACCGTCTACAACGACCCCGCGACGGGAAAGACCGTTCACAAGGTCCCCGACGCGGGCGTGATCAATAGGCGCTACGTTCTGGAGTTGAAGGGCGCGAACCAGTGGCTGAGCCTTCATGCCTGGCCGGCGGCGCTGCCGCGGGTGGAGACGGAGCCAGGTCTGGCGAGCCACACCGCGATCGACTTCGCCTGGAAGGCGAATGCATGGTACCACCTGAAGCTGATGGTTCAGCAGGAGAACGGCAAGGCGGTCTGCCGGGGCAAGGCATGGCCGGTGGGGCAGGACGAGCCGCGGGAGTGGATGGTGACGCTTGTGGATGAAGTGCCCAATACCTCGGGATCGCCCGGGCTTTGGGGCTTTTCCAACGACCACGAGATCCATTACGACAACCTTCTCGTGACTCCAAATACCACGACGGCACAGGCCGCCAAACGGTGAGAAGGATAGAATCACGCGCTTGCGACGCACCGTACCAAAAGGCGCGCCGTAAGCGTGGTGAATCCAACCGCACAAACCCATTGACGCAGGAAACCGCAATGCGAATGACGAAACTATTTCGAAAGACTTCGACCGCACTTTGTCTGGCGGGCGCTGCGGCGCTTTTGCCCGCCGCGATCCGCGCCGCGGGGCCGGCCGCTCCCGCGCCCGTGAAGACGCCCGGCGCAGCCGGCACGGCGGCGCAGGTGGACGAGCCCAAAGTGCCCGTGGGCGAATGGCCCATGTGGGGCCTTACCCCCCACCGCAACCTAGTCAGCCCGGAGAAGAATCCGCCGACGGATTGGGACGTGGACACCGGCAAGAACATCCTCTGGAGCCAGGCCGTCGGCTCCAAGAGCTACGGCAACCCCGTCGTGGCGCAAGGGATGGTCTTCATCGGCACGAACAATGAAGGCCACCGCGACCCCGGCAACACCGCCGACGGCGGCATCCTCATGGCCTTCGATTCCGCCAACGGCAAATACCTCTGGCAGAAATACTACGCGAAGCTCCCCACCGGCCGCGTGAACGACTGGCCGGGCGAAGGGCTGTGCGCCACGTCGTACAGCGAGCCGGGCCGGCTGTGGTATTGCAGCAACCGGTGCGAGGTCGTCTGCCTCGATCTTTCGCCCGGGGCCAAGAAGCTGCCCGATGGCTCGCCTCCCGAAATGTGGAAAGTGGACATGATGGGCCAGTTCGGCGTCTTCCCCCACAACATGACCGCCAGCTCGATCGCCTCGTGGGGTGACTACATCTACGACATCACCGGCAACGGCGTGGACGACACGCACAAGCACGTCGTCGCCCCGCAGGCGCCCGCGATCATTTGCTTCGACAAGAACACCGGCAAGGCGATCTGGTCGGACAATACTCCCGGCCCCAACGTGCTGCACGGGCAGTGGTCGAGCGTGTCCATCGTCGAGGTGAACGGGCGGCCGTTGGTGATCGCGCCGCTGGGGGATGCGTGGGTGTACGCGTTTGACGCCCGCAACGGGAAGATCGTCTGGAAGTTCGACACCAACGCCAAGGACGCCGTCTACCCGCAGACGCGCAGCGAGCTGATCGCCACGCCCTGCATCGCCGGCCATTACATGTACATCGCGAACGGCCAGGACCCCGACCATGGCGAAGACTACGGGCACCTCTGGTGCGTGGACATCACGGGCGAAGGCGACGTGAGCCGCGAGCTCGACTCCGAGCCGAACGCGGCGAAGCCCAAGCCGGGCGATGAGCTGGTGGCCCCCGCAGGGAAGATCCCCAGCCGCAAGGGCAAGCCTAACCCCAACTCGAAAGTGGTATGGGATTACGACCAGTTCGACTTGAACAAGGACGGCAAGATCGACCGCTCGGAGCATATGAACCGCGCCACGTCCACCTGCGTGGTGACGCCCGAGGGGTTGGTCTTCGCCCCCGACTTCAGCGGGTTCCTGCACTGCCTGGACGCGAAAACGGGACAGGTGTATTGGAACTACGACATGCAATCGACGATGTGGGGCTCGCCCTTGTACGCGGACGGCAAGATCTTCCTGACGGATGAGGACGGCGAACTGCGTATCTTCCAGGCCAGCCGCACCCCGCCGACGAAGGATAACGTCATCGAGCATAACCTCGGCAGCGCAAGCTATTGCTCGCCCGTTTTGGTCAACGGCGTGCTATACGTGATGACCCGCGACCAGCTTTTCGCCATCAAGACCGGGGCGCAGTCCACACCGGCGAAGGCGAATTGAAGATTTTTCACCACGGAGGCACGGAGGCGTGCTCTATGGCCCGGGCCGCCTTTGCTATCCGAGCTATTCCGCTTATAAATTCAAAGATCATTTGGCAAGCACCTCGGTAGTTCGGGCCGCTCTCCGTGCCTCCGTGTCTCCGTGGTGAATCTTCTCCGGGACAAGAACACGATATGTCTACTTCCATCGAATCCAAGGCCCGCAAGGCCGCCGAACAGCTTGACGCTCACGTGCGCGAGATCGTCGCGTGGCACTTCAACCCCGAGACCGGCTGCGATCACTGGCTGAACTGGGCCAAGGAACGCGGAATCGATCCGCGGAAGGAAGTCCACTCGTTCGCAGACCTGAAGAAGCTCGGCCACTTCGAAGACGACACGCTCCGCGGCGGGCCCATTCGCCGCTGGCTTCCGCGCGGCCTTCAGGGCAAGCCCGCCTACGTCTTCGAGACCGGCGGCTCCACCGGCGTCCCCAAGTCACGCCTGCAGATTGACGATTGGAAAATCGACTACGAAACCTTCTCCACGACGCTCTCCGACAAGAGCTTCCCCAAAGGCGCCGACTGGCTGATGCTCGGCCCATCCGGCCCCCGCCGACTGCGCCTGGCCATCGAGCACCTCGCCCAATTCCGCGGCGGAATCTCGTTCTGCGTGGACCTCGACCCCCGCTGGGTCATCAAGTGCATCAAACGCGGCGAAATCCAGGAGGCCAACCTCTACAAGCAGCACTGCATCGACCAGGCCCTGACCATCCTCCGCAGCCACCCGAACATCCAATGCATGTTCACCACCCCCAAGTTGCTCGAGGCCCTGGCCGAGAAAATCGATCTCGCCCATTACGGCATCAAAGGCATCTTCTGCGGCTGCACCGAGCTCACCCCCCAATTCCACCGCTTCGCCCGCGAAGAACTCGCCCCCGGCGTCGATTTCGTCCCCACCTACGGCAACACGCTCATGGGCCTAGCCACCCACAAGCCCTTCGACCCGGCCGACAATTACGAAGTCATCTACCACGCCCCCCAGCCGCGGGCGGTGGTGGAGATCATGGATTTCAACGATTCGGAAAAGAAGGCCGAGTACGGCAAACAGGG
>JAQGHP010000584.1 GCA_028288775.1 Phycisphaerales bacterium
GCCCCAGCCCTTGCTCTTGACGCCGAGTTTGGCCCGCGTGCGCGGACTGCGGAGCCGGGCAGGTCGAGCCCCTCGGCCCTTGCCACCTCGGCCATGTGCAGGGCGTAGGTGGGCGTGCAGCAGACGACGGTCGCGCGGTTCTCCAGCAGCATCCGCAGTCGGGCCGGCGTGGAGAGCCCGCCCCCCGGAAGGCACAGCGCGCCCAGCGTCGTGCCTCCTTCGAATGCGCCCCAAAAACCGACGAACGGCCCGAAGGAAAACGCGAACAGGATCCGGTCCTGCGCTGTCACCCGGGCGGCGGTAAAAATCGTCCCCCAGCACTTGCCGAACCACGCCCAGCTCTCGGCGGTGTCGAGCCAGCGCATCGAATGCCCGCCGGTGCCGGAGGTCTGGTGAAACCGACTATAGCGCTCGATGGGATAGGTGAGATTCGTCCCGAAGGGAGGATGCGCGAGCTGGTCTTTCTCCAACTCCGCCCGCGTGGTGAACGGAAGCTTTTCCAGCGGATCCACGAGCGGATCAAAGCGAACGCCCGCGAGCTTCTGCCTGTAGAACGCGTTGGTCGCCGACACTTCGTCCAGCATCGCGCCGAGCCGCCGTCGCTGCAGCGCTTCAAGCGCCGGTGCGTCCAGCCCTTCCTCGTCTGCGTAAAATTGCTTGCCGCTGGTCACCATGACACCTGACTTCACGACTGCCGCGTGCCGACAAAACTTGCGGTGGGCGGGTACGCCCACCCTACAACACTTCGTGTCTTCGTGCCTTCGTGGTTAACTCTTCTTCTCAACGCTTCCGCGACGTGCGATCTCGTTCGCGGAGGTCGGCGAAGCGGTCGAACACCGCGGCGGTTTCGTCGAAGATGCGGTCGCAGCACTTCACCGTGGCCCCAACGGCCCACTCGCGCAATCCCGTCCAAAGGCCGGCGGTTTCGCCCGTCGGAACGCTCCGATGTGCCACGGGGGGTTGCGGGCCGATGTGGAAGGAGCGGGTTTGTTCTAGTAGCCGCGCATCGTGCGCCGTCATCCGCGCAGGCTGCCGCGTGTACTCGGCGGCGGAGTGGTAGCGAATGAACTCCGCGTAGCGGATGGCGCTTCCGTTGCGCTCGCCCGGCTCCAACCGCCAGTGCGAAGCGCCGTTGCGTCGGCGGTGCTGGCCGACCTGGCGCATGACGACGAGAAATTCATGTACCTTCGCTGGATCGACGTCGTAGTGCATCGCAACTTCCAGCGAGCCCTTGGGCCCGTCGTTGGAGTAGGCGAGAACGGGGCTGCCGTTGGTCGAGATGGGGGTGGCCGATGGGCTGGCTGCCGGTGCATCGGTCGATACGGGCCAGGGCTGCTTTGGCGGCTCGCCCTTGTACGCGGGCGACAGATCCAGCCCCTGGTTGAGCGTCAGAGGATACCACCGGGCCAGCGTGAGAAGCAGCGCCATGGCGGTCCCCCCGGCCAGCAGCGACGTGTGGATGGACGTGGTGGTCGTGATGTAACCCCAGAGAATTGCGCCCAGCGTGAAGGAGCCGAAGAGCACCGTCAGATAAAAGGAAATCGCCCGTCCTTTCACCCACAGCGGGACCGACGTTTGCGTGGCAGTGTTGAAATTGGTCGGGATGATGACCCAGTTAATTCCCAGGAAAACCATCACGATCAAGGCCAGCCAAAGCACGTGGACGAATGACAGTACGATCAGACCGAAGGCGAAGCAGGCGGTGCAAACGTTGACGACCGGATCAATTTTATAGCGCTTGTGCAGCCCGGGCATGATGAGAACGCCGAAAATCGCCCCCAGGCCGACGAAGGCGAAGATCATCGCGCTGCCCTTCTCGGCGAACTGGCGCTGCAGCCCGAGCTGGCGCGTCGCGATGATCGGCACCTGCGACCAGAGCACGAGTGCCGGGACGATGAAGGTAAACACGCGGAGAAGGATCGCGCGGTTGGCGGGGGAGTGGACGGTATACGTAAAGCCCGCGCGGATCGCGTCCCACATTTCCTCGCCATGCACGGCGGCCCGCTGGGCAGGGCGCTTCCAGCGCCACAGCACCCAAATCGCCGCGACGAAAGATGCCGCGGTCAGAAAGAACGATGCGCCAACGCCCTGCCTGCCCGTCAGGAAGGAAACGACCACGATGAACATCGCGGGGCCCAGGGCCCGCGCGACATTGAGCGCTACGCTGTTTAGATTGATGGCAAGCGCCAGGTCTTTGCGCGGCACCAGCTCCGGAAGAACCGCCTGCAGCGCCGGCCCCGCCGCTGCGGTCCCAACTCCCAAAAGGAAGGTGAGGGCCAGCAGCACGGCGGGCGTAACGTACCCCGCCCACGTAAGCGCCCCGAGCACCGACGACACGACCAGCATCCAAATCTGCGTCACGATCAGCACGCGCCGGCGATCGAGCACGTCCGCCAAGGCTCCCGCAAACACGGAGAACAGGCAGATCGGAAGATTCGAAAAAAGGAGCACCAGGCTGACCATAAGCGGCTGCGTTTTCCAGCCGTCGGTCAGGAGTTTCATCAGCCATGGCCCACCCGCCTCGCGAACCCACGTGCCGATCTGCGCGATCGAAGTGGCGATGTACAATGACCGAAACAACTCAACCTTCAGGGGCGCCCACGCATCGGCGCTAAACAGCGGGACGCGTGCGGCGGGGGCAGTTGCCTGCGGACCCGGGGCCGGCGTTCCCGGCGCGGGGATGGCGGATAGCGAAACTGTCGGCTCCGAAGAACTACTGGGCATACGCGACATGATAGGAGTTATGCGGGGGTCGTCTACCTGCGGGTCCGTCATAGGGGAGGCGCGAAGGGCGAACCGCGAAGTGCGGCCGATTCCGAGGCGTTGCTACAGAAAATAGCCCGGACTCAACTTAAATCGCAGTGCCAGTTTGCGGGCATGGTCGGCGGTAATACGCCGCTTTCCGCTTAGTAACAGTGACACCGCAGGTTGCCTGACGCCTAGGAGGGATGCCAAATCAGCTTGGGTCATCCCCGAGTTTTCCATCAGATGTCGCAAACGCTCGTTTGGCGGGCCCTGATCTGCTGTCGATGGGCATGCATTTTTTTCCCAATCCCGGATCAGGATACTCAATGCACCGAGGTAGTCGGTTTCGCCGGGGCTGAGACTCTTCTCCTCGCGCAGCATCAGGGGTGTCGCAACCGCGATCGCGGCGTCATTCTCCTTCTCGCTGCGGATTTCGCGCAACGGGAACTCCCGTATCAAGGCCAGATAGTCTTTCCCGCGTCCGTGGACGAATTCTCTTGCCGACCGCAACCCTTTCCGCACCGGATCAATCCTTCGTCTTCCAGGTGCGAGCGAACCGATCCAGAGCGGTGACATTCAATACATCCACTCTATTATGAACAGCCGGCAATGAAAAGAAGAGGCCCCGGAATGTCCGGGGCCTCTTCTTTACAATCGTGCGAATTCGTTCCCGGCGATTAGCGGGTCGCGGCCTTGTGCCGGGTGGCGCTGAGCTTGCTCGCCTTGTGGTGGCGGGAAGTCAGGTGGCGGTGCTTGCCGTGCTTGGTGCTGCGCTGGCGGGCGCCGTGCTTGGGCGAGAGGGAAGTCGTCGCGCTCAGGGACACGGGCTTGGCGGAAACGTGCGACGAGGTCGTGGCCGACGTGGCGGCGACGGTGGGGGTGTGACGCGCGAGGCCGATCGCCGGCACCGCGCACGCGAGGGCGGCCGCGGCGGCCCACTTCAACAAAGTATTACGAACCATCTGGCACTCCTTTGCACAAAGGCAACTGCCCTCCACGGCACCTCCCCAAATCAGCGGGGCGCCGGCGGGCGATTTCAATGAATGCGAAATCCGCGCGACGCCGCACGGCTGCTTTGCATATATCGGACCGCGGCCCGGCGACGCCTTAAGCAAATCGCGGGCGATTATCGGACGGGGAGGGCGGCTTGAAGCTGCGGGGATCCGTACACGACGCGGAGGGGTGTGGTCCGGCCGCCGGGCCGTTTGGGGGCCATCTGCTCGGCCACCGCGTCGAGAATCGGGTCGGCTTCCAGTTTATGTAGGCAACTGATATGCGAGCACCGCCGGCCGTAGCAGGGGCTGCAGGGGATGTCGAGTTGCACCACCGAATCGAGCCGGCCGAAGGGGCCGGTTCGGAAGGGGCTCGTGGGCCCGTACGTCGTCACAAGGGGCCGGCCCAGTGCCGCGGCAATGTGCATTGGGCCGGTGTCGTTCGCGATCACCAGGTCCGCGCGCTCCAGCAATGCGACGAGCTGGCGGAGATTGGTCTTACCCGCGAGGTCGAGCGTTCCGGGGATCTGGGCGGCGATGGCCGAATCCCCGCTGGCCCCAGCGACCACGCTCCGCAGTCCGTAGCGCTCGCGCAGCGGCGCAACGCACGCGGCAAATTTCTCCGGCGGCCAGCGCTTGGTCACCCAGTTCGCCCCGGGGAAAAATACCGCGTACCGCTCGCCGGGAGGAATGAGCCCGTCCACAAAGCGCCGGTCTTCATCGCTCGTCGGAAAGACGAATTCCACCGGCCCGCGGCCCAGGCCCAAAGCCTCGGCGATGTTCAAGTAACGCTCCACCGCCTGCCCTTCGGGGAAGCCGGTCTTGATGCGATGGGTGTAAAAAATCCAGCCGAATTCGCGCGCCTCGGCGGGCCCCACGCGAACTGGCGCGCGGGTTTTTGCCGCCAGCCAGCCGCTGCGGAAGAGGCCTTGAAGGTCGATGACCAGATCGAACTGGCGTTCGCGCAGCGAGCGGGTGAAATGGAAAAGCCCCGCGACGGCCGACGGCTTCCGCCAGCCCTTTCCAAAGCGACGGCGCTCGAACGGGATCACTTCGTCGAGGAGCGGATGACCGTCCAGAAGGCCGGCGCAGGCAGTCGTCACCACCCAGCTCACGTGCGCCTCGGGCCACCGACGGCGCAGCAGGCTGAGCACCGGCAGCGCGTGGACAATGTCTCCGATCGCGCTGGGTTTGATGATCAGGATACGCTGCGGTGGGGATGCGAACTCGATCGGATTCATACCGGCTTCATTACGGGCTCAATGCGCCTTGCTGGGGTGAAGGTTATTCTCGCGGGCGGGCGATGTCGCGTCGCCGGCAGTTGCGTCTTGCTGCGATTCCTGGTCCGACGGCCGCGGCTCCGCGTTCGCGTCCTGGTCGTCCTTCCCCTCGCGGAACATTCGGGAGAAGGGGGCATAGCCCTGGCAGAGGGCCAGCGAATCGGGGACGGAGTATTGGTCGTTCTCCTGCACGCTCCGCAGGAGCCGCCGGATGCCCAGGGCGATCCATCGCCTCTGTCGGATGCCGTCCACGTCGATGAGCACGGGCATGGGGCCGAGTTGTTCGTCGGGGCGGACGATCCAGTTGCTGGCCTTTGCGTCGAAGTGGGCGAACCCCTGCCGCTCGATTTCGCGGAGAATGCGTCCCGATCGGCGGAAGAGCATATCGCGCTGCCGCTCTTC
>JAQGHP010000629.1 GCA_028288775.1 Phycisphaerales bacterium
AATTCGCCGTTTTACGGGATTCTCCTGAAGCCGTTCAAGACAGTCACCGAGATAATTGAACATCGAGCGGCGACCGAAGCGGCTAGAGAATTCGGCCCGACACCGCGTAGCCATCTCTTGAAATGCATTTTCCCGCTCCTTCAGGAGGCGAGGGATGTCAAGCACATCACGCTCCGCGACTCGAATCGAGAACTGCTCCCACGCCGGCCCCGCCGGCTCGACCCAATCGTCACTGATGATGACCGGCACCCGCCCTGCGGCCATCGTTTCAAAGAGCCGGTAGCTGCTAGTCCCGACCCCCCGCGGGCATAAGACGAACTTGGACCGGGCGAGTTGTCGCCGATACCGCTCCTTCATTTGACGCACAGTTTCGGGATCTGCACCGAAGATGTAGGTTCCGGACGTATCGATGATCTCGGCACTATCCGACTTGAGCGCACCGATTTGCCGACGACAGGCATGGTTTTGCAACTGTCCGGAAAACGAGAAGAGCAAGTCGGGTTCGGTCTGCCCAAAAATGAGGTCACCTTCAAACTCGGGAATACCAAGGTAGCAAAAGGAATGCTGATGATCGGGGTCGCCAAGGCTCCTGGTCACACTCGGATACAAGCCGGGGAGAAGGTATAGCGGGCGGTCCGCATCGCAGTAAATGAATGTCTTGTGTCCCCACTGCCGTACAAAATCTGATCGCCTGAATCGTGAAAACCGCCAGTCGTCCAAATGGCTTTGAACTTCGGTGATCAGGCAGCAGTCAGATTCAGCGATATTACTCACGAGTTCGTGCTTGCCAATTGAGTCAATAGCGGCGAGTTCTCGTATCGTGTCGAAGTAGCCGATCCGAGAGTGCGGGTCGCCCTCGCGATAAATGGAATAGAGATAAATTCGCATTCCGCGTCAGACAGCTGCTAGATGACATCCGCGAACCTTCGTTCCATCGCCTTGAAGCTGAAGGAGCCGAGGACGAACACCGCCAGGGACGCCGCGGCGGAGAAGGTGATGTAGCCCCAGTGGACCTGGCCGGTGCCCAGGAGGGACCAGCGGAAGGCTTCGAGCAGGCCGCTTAGGGGGTTGAGCATGTACGCGGCTTGCAAGGGTTTTGGGATGCGGGCGAGGGCCGACGTGAGGCTGTAGGCGATCGGGCTGGCGTAGAGGAGCACTTGGAGGAAGACCGGGAGGATGTACTGCACGTCGCGGTAGCTGACCGTTAAGGCGGACGTGCAGAGGCCGATGCCCAGGGAAAGGGACAGGAGCAGCGCGATCCAGAGCGGCAGCAGCAGCATGCCCCAATGCGGGGGGATGCGGTAGACGCAGAGCAGGACGAGCATCATGGCGGCGGAGACGCCGAAGTCCACGAGGGTGGAGGGGACGGTGGAAAAGGGGAGCACGAGGCGGGGGAAGAAGACTTTGGAGATGAGCTGGACGTTGCCGACGAGACAGCCGCTGGCTTTGGTGACGGTGTTGCTGAAGAGGTTCCAGCCCAGCAGGCCGGCGAAGGAGAAGACAAAGTAAGGAGCGCCGTCGCTGGAGAGCTGTGCGACGCGGCCGAAGACGAAGGAGAAGATGCCCGCCGCCATGAGGGGTTGGAGGATGACCCAGATGACGCCGAGTGCAGTCTGCTTGTAGCGGAGCTTGAGATCGCGGCTGGCGAGGCTTAGAAGTAAGTCGCGGAAATGCCAGACTTCGCGGAAGTTGAGGGCGGCCCAGCCGGAGCTGGCGCGGAGCGTTAGCAGGGGCGTCGCCGCGGGCGACGGCACGTGCCTTTCGGCTGGCTCGGAGGCGGCCTGGGCGACGAGGCCGGCCGGGGCAATGACATCTGGCATGGAGGGGTTCATCGGGAGTTACAGCTTACTACAATTGGGATCAGGTGAATGCCGGATTGACTTCGTCCGCTTCCAAAGAAGCCGCGCCATTTTTGTGTCCGTTGGAGGCGCGGTCCCGTGGGCCGCGGGCGGGTGCGAGGTCGTCGGCGGTTTGTTCGGCGTAGGTGGATTCGAACGCGGCCCACTCGGTCTCGACGAAGGTGAAGAAGGCGTTGCGGAAATTCTCGGCGGAGAAGCGGCGAGAATTTTCGCGGATGACGTATGGGTCCCACGTGCCGGCCTCGAAGCGCGTCAGGGCGTCGAGAATGCTCTCGACGGTTTGCTCCTGGAAGAAGACACCCGTGCGGCCGTCGACGACGCTCTCGGCGACCCCGCCGCGACCGTAGGCGATGACGGGGGTGCCGCAGGCTTGGGCTTCGACGGGGGTGATGCCGAAGTCTTCCTCTGCCGCGAAGACGAAGCCTCTGGCGCGCTGCATGTACCCGCGGAGGCGCTCGAAGCTCACGTGGCCGACGAGGCGGACGTTGGGGGTTGCGATCGCTTTGATTTTTGCGAAGTCCGGGCCGTCACCGACGACGATCAAGCGCCGGTCGGGCCACTGGGCGAATGCCTGGACGATGAGGTCGATCTTCTTGTAGGGGACCATCCGCGAGGCGGTGAGGTAGAAGTCTTCCTTGTCGGGCTGGATGGAAAAGCGTGCGATATCAACCGGCGGATAGATGGGGGTGGAGCGCCGCCGATAGCATTTCTCGACGCGGCGGGAGACGAATCGCGAGTTGGTCGCAAAGACGTCCACGCGGTCGGCGGAGCGCATGTCCCAGTTGCGGATGTAATGGAACAGTGCGCGCACCAGCAGCGACTTGATCCCGCTCTTGATTCCCGACTGATCGAGGTACTGGTTCTGAAGGTCCCACGCGAACCGCACCGGTGAATGGCAATAGCTTATGTGCAATTGCCCCGGCCGCGTGATGACTCCTTTGGCCGCGACGTAAGAGCTGGAGATGACCAGGTCGTAATCAGACACGTCCAGTTGCTCGATCGCCATAGGCATCAGCGGCAGATACCGGCGATGGTTGCGCCGGGCGAAGGGCAATTTCTGGATGAAGGAGGTGCGAACGGTCTTGTTCTGGATGAACTCGCGCTGCCCTTCTGGGAGGAAATCGAAGAGGCTGAAAAGCTGGGCATCGGGGAAGACTCGCAGGATCTGCTCGAGGACCTTTTCGGCGCCGGCGTAGGTGTACAGGAAATCGTGGACGACGGCCACGCGGGTGGTCGCAGGCAGAAGGGGGGACGAGCGGCGGGTGAGTGAAACGTCCGCCGCATCGTCCAGAGTGGATCCGATGTTCCCGGCCTTTGAGCCCCGGGCGCGGAGCTGCGCCTCGTCGCCGGATTGCGGGAGGGTCTCGAGGCTGTGTTCTTCCATGAGGCGGCCGAACAGCGAAATGCGCCGGCCGGCGTCTTCGAAAGACCCCATGGTGTCGACGTCGATTTGCATGGAGATGGGATCGCTGGACCTGCGGTGGCGGATGGGCAGCGCGACGGAGAGCAGCTCTTGTGGGTCGCCGATTGCGTCGCACCGCCGCCAGGTGAGAAGGCGCGGAGAGCCGTCGCGGTTAATTGTCGAAAGGGAAAGGTTCGCGAACCCCATGGCGTCAGCGGCGGCGCTGACCTGCTTCCACCATCCTTCGAAGGAGGTTTCTCGGCGGAAGTTCATCTGGAGTTCTTCGAACCGGCGGCGGTAGACGTGGGTTGAGCGGCTGATGGCGAAGTTGCGGCGCACGGCCAGCACCACCTGCCCCGGCCGCACCGAACCGGCGAACCGGAAGAGGCCCAGCAGCAGCAGCGCCATCGCCGCGCCCAGCGTCAGGATCACACCCTTCTGGCGGGCGAACAGCAGGACCACCGCCGACGCCCCGCAAAGGATGGTGACGGCGTGGAGAAGGATCACCGTCCGCCGGTGATCGAGCCCGCGGTCAATGAGCCCGTGATGCACGTGGCCACGCTCGGCCGAGAAGAGCGAGCGGCGCTCGAGGACCCCGCGGCGGAGGAGCGTCGTAAAGGTGTCGAGGATGGGGACGCTCAGCGCCAGCGCCGGCAGCGCCAGCCCGAGCGTGCGCACGCGCGCCGTACACATGACGCTCACCGATGCGAGGATGAACCCGACGAGCATGCTCCCGCAATCGCCCATGAAGATTTTTGCGGGATTGAAGTTGAAGATCAGGAACGCGGTGAGGCTGCCGAGCAGGGCGAGGGCCAATATCGCGGCGGCGGCCTGGCCGGTATGGGCGGCGATTATGGCGAGTATGCCGCAGACGACCGCCGCGATGCCCGCGGCCAATCCGTCGAGTCCGTCGATGAAGTTGATCGCCACGGTCACGCCGACGATCCACAACACCGTCGCCGGCCACGCCAGCACGCCCAGTTCCCAGGACATCCAATCGCCAAAGCTGATCGAGTGAATGCGGACGCCGGCGGCGCAAAGCCCGGTTGCCGCGGCCAGCAACGCGGCCAGCTTGATCTTCGACGGCAGACTCACGAGATCATCGACCAGCCCGACGACGAAAATGGCGAGCGATGTGCAGAGCAGTGCGAAAAGCTGCGGCGACGCACCAGCCGGTATTGTGCCCCGGGCGATGCAGAACAGGACCATGGGCAGCGCGGAAACCACCAGGGCCACGCAGATGGCGACGCCCCCGAGCCGGGGCGTGGGCGCGCGGTGCATCTTCCGGGCGTCGGGCAGGTCCACGAGGCCCTTCGCGCGCGCTACCCTGATCACGAGCGGCGTGAGAATCGCCGTCGCGATGGCTGCGAGAAGATAGGCTGCAAGGTACGTCATGGCTTGGTCGTCCTTGATACCGGCCGTCGGAAGCTTCCGATTCGGCTCGGGCGGCGCGGACTCCGTCCCCGTCAACTACATCAGTTCGTTTCCAGAACCCCTGACCACCCGCGCGGCTACTGCCGCGAGATCGAACCGGGCCGGGTGCTCAACTGCGAAATCAGCTTTTCCGCCTCGCCCATCTGCGGCCGCAGCCGCAGACAGACGTGCGCTTCGTGCAATGCCTGATCGGTGTGACCGGACCGGGCGAGCGCGTGCGCCAAATTCAGCCGCCAGGAAACCTGCTGGTAATCCAGCGCCAGCGCCCGCTGGTAGAAATCGGTGGCGGCGTTGTAATCAAGTTCGTCGAGATAAATCTGGGCCAGGCCGGCCAACGCATTTGGGGGCGCGTCCGCGCCGGCGCAAAGCGTTTGCAGAGCCGTCTTCTTCGCGGCGGTGCCTTCCGCGCGTACTTGGAGGGCGAGCGGTCCACGGTCGCCCCTTTTTTCCAGGGCGGTCGCGACTTCCAGCATGAGGTCCGGATTGCCCCGCCCCAGTTCCAGCGCCAAGTCGGGCCGATTAACCTGACGAACGTAGAGGTCCACGAAATCCGACGCGCGCCACCCCAGGGCCATGCTGCGGCGGGATTCTTCCATGGCTCGGTCCCATTTGCCTTCGCGAGCGTCGAGAGACGCGGCGAGGAAACAGGCCGTCGGGTCGCAGTGCGCGAGCATATAGCCGGTGCGAATGTGGTCAGCGCCGGAAGGCTGCTTCAGGACCACCGATTCAAGCTGCCCTTCAACACACCACGACGGCCCGAACGTCGGGCAGACCCGATGGGCCTCCTCAAACTCGCCGACGATGCGTCGGGCGAAATCCAGAGTCTGCGGGGTTAGCAGGATGTCGCCGCTCTTGGCGTCGCGCGCTCGACTGATTGAATACCAGCGGTAGACGTTGAGCCAATGACGGTATGTCACGTTCCCCGGCTCGAATTCGCAGGCCATCGCGGCGCGGGAAATGAGATCGGTGAAATCGTCGTCGCTCCCTTCCCAACCCTCCTTCGCAAGGTCGGCGGCAAGGGGCGTCACGTGCTCCCATTCGTCATTGGCACGACGTGCGGCGTCGGCGTCGCGCAGGGCCCAGCCGAATACGATTGCCGTCGCGGCCATTACCAGGATTCGGCGGGGGAGACCCAGGCGCGATAAGTTCATGGTGGCGGGCACGGCGGCAACGCGCTTCAGCGGCTGCCGCGACATGCGGCCAAGGCTCACGAGCAATCCGCATACGGTTGCAGTGAGAATGGCATTGGCCGGCAGGTGTTGTCCGAAGTCGCTGAAGCTGTGAATGGAAATCGCTAGGAGCCCGAAGCCCAAGCCAATGGCCGCGCCGCGTGCATCCGCGCCGCCGTGGCGAAGGACGCGCATGTACTGCCAGCCGATCATCCCAAGGAACACCAGTTCTAATGTCAGCCCCGCCGCGCCCGTTTCTTCTGCGGCCTGCGCGTATTCGTTTTCGGCGTGGGTGGCCAGCGCCGTGAGGTTCGATCGGTCGAACATCGGATAGACGACTTCGTGGGTGCCAAGGCCGGTACCCAGGACCGGAAAGCGACGCCACGCAACAGAGACGTCCTTCACGATCTGCCAACGGTCCTGGTAACGGTCATTAAAATTGTGAAGGGTGGCGAGGCGGGCGTAGATGGCGTCAAACCCCATGAAGATCACACAAACACCAACCACGATCGCGAGAAGCCCGATGATCCATCCCTGTCCCCGCGGCCCCGGCCCCTTTCGGCAGACGAGAATCGCCCCGGTTATCGCGGCCGCGATCAGGAGCGAAATAATGCCCCCCCGGCTCAGCGAGTAGAAGACCGTCGCCGATCCAATCACGAGAAATCCCGCCAGCCATAACGTCGGGCGTAGCGAACGCTCGCGCAGCCATAGCCCGATGCGGCCAGCCCGCCGCGAGCCGTCGGGGAATCGCTCGCCAATGATCATGAGCATTAGTCCCAGGGCCGCGCCCATCGAGACGTTCATGAACTGGCAGTAATGGTTGTAGTGAACGAAGGGTCCGGAGGTCGCCCGCGGCTGGATGCCCGGGAAGGTCCAGAAGATCTTTTCAGTGCCGGTCAGGTCTTGAAGCAGTGCCAGCATTGCCACCGCGCCGCCGATGATTGCGATGCGGACCAGGAGGCGGCGCACGTCGGCGATCTGGCGGCAGCGATTGATGACGGTGGCAAAGACTGCAATCCCCACGAGCACGATCCGCAAATCGTGCCGCGTCGCGAGGGAATAAAACGTGAGCGTAGTGCGGGAGTCATCACCGCCCAGGTCATGGGCGAGCGACGATTTCAGCGACACGGTCTCCGGAGAAATCGTCCGCACGAGGCCCGTCGGCAGGGGCGCTAGCTGCAGAAGAACCACGAGCAGCCAGAGGGCGATGGGAACGTAGCTCCACGACCATTCGAATCGCGATCCCGGCCGGGCCAGGAGGCGGATGGCAAGGCACGCGACGATCGCGCCGGCGGCGGCGATCACTATTTGTTCACTCCACGGTTCCACCGATCCGAAAGCGAAGGGCGCGAAGAGGAGCAGCCCGGTGAGGAGCCAGTCGGTGGCAGTGTCAAAAAAATCGGGCTGCTCGGCGGGCGCGAGCTTCCGTCGCGGCTCACGTCGCAGGAGTGCGGGATCGGTGCCAGCGTGGACGGCGATCATGGGGTTTCTGAATCAACAGACGCGGCGAGGAGCGAGGTTTCTTTGCCGTTGGTGGCCGGCGCCGCGCCCTCGGCGTAGGCGTAGCCGTTCTTGTAGTAGCCGTAGCGGAGGCCGTGATAGTAGCCGTATGCGCCGGGGCGGCTGGGGACGCCGTTCACCACGACGCCTAGGATGTTGACGCCCATGCTCGCAAGCGCCTCGCGCGCCAGCGAACTAAGTTTTAACGTCGATTTTTCGGCGCGCAAGACGAGCACCGCCGCGTCGCACATCGTGGCGAGGTTGCGGGCGTCCGCGACCGCCATCACGGGAGGTGCGTCGAGAATCACGCGATCATATTTGCCCGCCAGGTAGAGCAGCATGTCGGCGAACGGCTGGCTGTTGATCATCTCGGCGGGGTTCTGCGGGATCGGGCCGCACGGAAGCAGATCGAGGCCCTTGATGCCCGTCGCGTGTACTGCTTCTTCGAGCGTGGCCGTCCCGGCCATTACGCTTGAAATCCCGACGTCGGCGGCGTGACGGAAGATGCGGTGCTGGGTCGGCCGCCGGAAATCGGCGTCCAAGATCAGCGTCCGTTCGCCCGACTGTGCCAGGACGATCGCGAAGTTGCTGGTGAATACGCTCTTCCCGTCGCCGCTGGCGGGCGAGGTGACAAGCAGCGTTTTGGCGGATGCGCCCGACATTCGGAAATTGACGGCGGCATGCACCATGCGGAACGCCTCGGCAACTTCGGACATGGGTTCGAGCAGTACCCTGCGCCCGCGGGACGAGCGCGCCCGGTCCCCGGCGATGTCGGGCAGGGCGCCCAGGACGCGGAGCGATAGTTTGGATTGGATTTCCATCGCGGATCGGAAGCGCTGGTCCATCCACGCGTTCACGAAGGCGAGCGAGAAGCCCAGGGCGATACCGAGGATGGCAGCGATGGTCAGGATGCGGGCCCGGTCCGGCTTGCTGGGGGATGACGCCGGACGGGCCGACTCGAGCACGGTGATGTTCATCGCGCCGGCGTCCTCCGTCACATGCAGTTCCTTGATGCGGTCATCGAGCGTGTCGCAGAGCTTTTCCGTACGACGGAAATCCGAATCGAGCATCGCGAAGACGGCCATCTTGTTATTCGCCGACAGTGCGAATTGCTGCTCTTCCTGGAGCGATTTGCCGAATGTCGTTTGAAGTTCCTGCGCTTTATGCTTGGCCGACAGCCACCGCTGCTCGGCGGCGGCGAGGTAGTTGGCGGCGAAACGCTTTTGGATGTCGAGATCTGAACTGCCGCCGGTAGGCTGTGCGCCGCCCGTTTGCGCCTCCAGCCGCTCCACGCGGCCCCGGGCGACTTGCAGAATCGGATGGTCGGGGAGGTAGTGCAGGCTCAGAGCTTGGAGCTGCAACTGCGCCTCGCGCAGCTCGCCGCGGAGCTGGCCGTCTTCGCTGTTGACGGCGGAAGAACGCGGATCAGATTGCTGCGCCGCGGCGAATTGCGCCAGCTTCGCCGGGTCGGCGGCCGCCTCTTTGGCCATGTCGTAGTTGACCTTGGCATCCGACTCGGCCAGTTGCGCCGTTAAAAGCGCTTCGGTCAGTGCCGTCAGCTTTTGCGCGGCAAACCCCGGCTTATCGCCAGACTTTTCCGTATCGAACGCGATGTTGCTGTTCGCCTGGCGGAACTCGAGCAACTGCTTCATCTTGGCCGACAGTTCGCCTTCGCGTTTCTCCTTTTCCTTCTGGAGAATCTTGAGCACTTCCGCGGCCGTCGATTGCTTCTGCTTGGCGTGATAAGTGATGTACGCATCAACGACGGCGTTCACCACCCGCGCCGATTCCTCCGGCCGCGGGGAGAGATAAGAAACCGTGATGATGTCGTTGTCCTTGGCGACCGACACATCCAGGCCTGCCCGAATCGACCCGATGGGATTCTGGCTGCCGGAAAACGTCTTGAGGCGTGCGAGGTCCGAAGACTCGATCGCGATGGAAGTAATCGCGGAAGATTTGATGACCTCGCATTGCGTCGCGAGATAGTTATTGGCCTGCGACATGACGTCGACACTGTCGCCGATGATCTTCGGACCGGTTTGCTCGACGTAGAGGCGGGCGCTGCTGGAATACAGCGGCGTCGACTGCTTGAGATAGACCCACCCCGCAATCGCACTAACGAGCACGGAGACCAGCACAATCCAACGGCCGCGCCATAGGATTTCGACGAGATCCTTCGTGTAAATCTCGGTGCGCGCAGCGCCATTCATCTCCGAAGGCTCCGCCCGTTCTATCGCGCCTAGTCTGTCTTCCATAGTTGCAACTCTTGAATGAACCGGCGGCAAAGGGAGAGCGGCTCCCGGTGTTCCTAATTCCCTCTGGCATTTGGCGCAACAAAACCCTTGGGGTTAGATGACTATCGCAACCCCTCTTCACAGGTGTCATATCCCGAATTGTCTGCTACGGCGGCGTAAAGCCGGTCCGTGCAGGCGGCTTGTAGCCGGTGCGGGGCGGCGGCTTGTAGCTCACCAGCACCTGCGGCGCGGTCTGCGGCGCTGCCGTCGTCGAAGACGACGCGGTCGTTGTCGTCGAGGATGTCAACTGGAACGGGTCGTAGCTACCGGTCGTCGTGCCGTCGGCGGTGGTCCCGCCCACGGCCTGGGCGATCGCGCGATGCCCTAGAGCGAGGCCAGCACCTGCCGCTGTTACCAGCAGCGCCATTGTCCGCTTGCTGGTACGCGATGGTTTATCGTTTGACATTGACATAATACTCCGTACTACCTCAATCCTTCCGCGTCGGCGTAGTTCCCATACTCACAACTAGCGGCTCGAACGACGCCGCAAGAGGCCAAGTCCCGCAAGCCCGAGCAGAGCAAGCGAGCCCGGTTCGGGGGTGGCCGATGTCTGGACCAGATAATTATCGAAGTAAGCCGCACCGGTGGTCGGATGCGCCGGTCCGCCGATGCCGTTTACGCCGTCGTCCAGAGCCCCACGGCCGAAAATGTCGGCGTCGGTGAACTGCGTATCGGCGGCAAGGAATGGGGCGGTATAGTCCACCGTCCCGTCAACGGAAACCGTGTACTGCTGCGCCACGAAGTCCATCGCAATCTGCCAGTGGTGGTATTGGTCTGCCGGCGACGTCACGACGCCCGTGTCGAGCGTATCGAGGTTGCTGTTCAGTGACATGAGGTGGCCGTTGGTCGCATTGACACCCGCGCTCGCGAGCTGCGTACCGGCGTCATACACTTCGATTCCATAGACCGGCTGATTGGTCGAACTCGCCTGGTAACGCATGTCCCAGTCGATTAGCGCGAAATTGGTCGGGGTGGTCGGGGCGGCGTTAAAGCCCCAGTAGGTCGTTCCCGTTGAGCGGGTGACCGTGACGGCCTGGGTCCCTCCCGCCACGGGCGTGCCGGGTGCGGTGCCGACAATTGCCGTCGGCACGGTGCCCGTGTTTCCAGGATCGGCAAATTCGGTCCACTTCGTATTCAACGGCAAGGTCTGCGTATCCGTGCTTACCTGGCCCGCCAGCGGCCCGGCCACATAACCGCGCGAAGTCTCGAAGCCCTGGCTGTCATAAACGGTCGTTGCAAACAAAGGCTGTGCGGAGCATAGAGCCCCCAGGCAAATCAATCCGGCAAACTTCTTCATCGCAATTCTCCAAATGGTTGCGCGTTTCTTCCCTACTCGCGCTTCAACGCGAAGCGCAAACTCGCAGCCTCAACGCCCGCGGACCACATTCCGCGGACGAAGGCCTCCTACAAACACTTTAGCGACTTGGGGAACCCCTTCAGGCGTTGCCACGGTCAGCCGGTCCCACATCTCACGAACGGCTGGCGGCTAACGCCACTCTCTGCCCAATGACCGCATTTCTCCCGGCGTCCTTCCGAATCTCTCCGACCAGCCCGAAGCACTTCCGCCAATTTCCGGAACCCCAATGGCTTCACCGAAATCCAAAACTTTGGGCCAAGCAGTCCGAGCGGCCGATTGCGGCCGTCACATTACAGAGTGCCCAACCCTTTTGGTTTCCGTTCCGCGCGGGTCGTCTGGTTGAAAAAGCCCCGTACTTCGAGCGCCCCTGCTGGCCAGACGAAAACTAGCGAGTTCAGCGTCCGATGTCAACGAAAATACATATTCACGCGCGGTTATTTTTCACCCTGTTTTTGCATCGCCGGCAAGTACGCGGAATAGCCATGCACATTTCTCCATTTTGCCACGGATGGCCGCTCTCGAGCGGCCGCGTTGCGGCAAGTATCGGTTAGGCAAGTTGGGCAACCTCCGGATGCAGTCCCTAACGCATTTGCCGCGCAAATGTTTCCTGGAACCGCGAATTTCCTTTGACGTACGACAACCGGGCGGCTATTCTTGCAACGCCGCTTTGGGTGCCAACCGCGCCCGCCGACTGAAGTAAGTTTGGGGCTACCTAACGCAGATTAAGAGTTGGTCCGCCAGATGGACCATTGGAAACCGCGAAGGGCGCGATCCCTTTGCCGTGGCCAATCCCCGTGAGAGAAAATGCAGATGGCCGTTTCGTTTACATCCCGTGCCACGACCGCCTCCGACGTCCTCCTCTGCGACGCGGATGGCGAAGCCGTCCTCCTCGACCTCAAGAGCGAAAAATATTTCGGCCTCGACTCCGTCGGCACCCAGATGTGGAACGCCCTCACTCAAAGCCCGACGATCGAAAAGGCATGCGATCGCCTTCTGAGCGCGTATGAAGTAGAACCCGAAACCCTTCGCAAAGACGTAGCAGAGTTGGTGGAAAAGCTCGTAGACCATGGGCTCTTGGTTGTGAGCGAAGCCGTAGTGTCGGGGGTGGCGGGTGAATAAAGTCCGCCGACTTGCAAGCTTGTCCGCCCCGGAATGGTTGGTATTGCTGCAGGCCGCGGCATTGCTCGCGTTCACGCGGATTGGGCTGAACGTTTTCGGCTACCGCCGCTGTAGGGCAATTCTACATGGGGCAACACCCGCATCGGACCCTTCGGCCATCCGCCAAGACCCAGATCAATCCCGCCAGATCGCCCGGCTGGTAAACGCCGCCGCCAATGCTCTGTGGCCTCTGCACACGACCTGCTTGGTCCGGTCCCTCGTTCTCGAACACTTGCTCGTCCGCCAAGGAATCGCGTGCGATCTCCGCTTCGGCGGGCAGCTAGGCCCCGACGGCCTCAAGGCCCATGCCTGGATCGAGTGCGCGGGAAGATCGCTGGAGACTGGCGGGCAAGAGAAACCCTTCGCGACGTTCGAGCCGATTGCAATTGCCGCGACTTTCGCCGGGGGACATGGTTCATGAGCGGCATCGTCGGCATCTTCAATCTCGACGGCGCTCCGGTGGACCGGGAGCTGCTCCGCCGCATGACCGCCTCGATGGCCTTCCGCGGCCCCGACGCCCAGGAAATCTGGAGCGACGGCCCCATCGGCTTCGGTCACACAATGCTCCGCACAACATTCGAAGCCGAGCACGAACACCAGCCGATGACCTTGGACGGCCAAGTCTGGATTACGGCGGATTGCCGGGTCGATGGCCGCTCTGATTTGATCCGTGAATTGGCAGGGCACGACCACCGGGTCGATTCAAGTGCCCCCGATCCTGAACTGATCCTGCACGCTTATCATATTTGGGGTGAAGACTGCCTTCAGCACATGATCGGCGATATTGCTTTCGCAATTTGGGATGGTCGTCGCAAAAAGCTTTTTGTCGGCCGGGACTTTCTCGGGATCAGGCCCTTTTACTACTTCGTCACTGGCAGCTTTCTGCTTTTCTCTTCCGGGATCGGACCGTTGCTCCAACATCCCGGGGTGCGGCGGCGGCCCAACGATGGGATGATCGCCGAATACCTCTCGGGGGAGGTAATTAGTACCGAAGATACGGTCTACGAGGGCATTCTCCGGCTGCCGCCCGCGCACTCTCTCGTTTGCGCCAACAACCGGATTAAGAAACGGCGATATTGGAGCCCCGATCGGAACCGTGAGATCAAATACGGGAATGATCAGCAGTACGCGGACCATTTTTTGAGTATTTTCGAAACTGCGGTCGGGGACCGGCTTCGAAGCCGCGGTGTAGTCGGAGCTCACCTCAGTGGAGGCTTGGACTCCAGTTCCGTGGTCGGGGTGGCCCATTCGCTTCTTGAAGGCGACGGCCCATCCAAATCAAAACTGGAGACATACTCTCTGGTTTATCCTGAGGATAAGGCGGCTGACGAATCCACCTATATCGACGACATGGTGCGCAAGTGCAATGTGCGCTCATTCCGTGTACAGCCTGATCGGCCTGACGCGGTGGACTACGCAGCGGACGCTAGGCGGTATTGTGATTTTCCGGGATATCCCAATGGCAGGATGTCCGATCCGCTGATGCGACTGGCGCAGCGTCGCGGCGTGCGGGTTCTCCTCACGGGTTTCGGGGGGGACGAGTGGCTCTACGGTACTCGCGTCCGACTTGGCGATCTCATCAAAACTCGCCGGTGGGGTCAAGCATTTTCGCAGCTGCGGGCGTATGCCGCGAGCCGCGGCGTTTTTGAAACCGGGCACATTCTTTTGCGGTGCGGCCTCTTCCAACTGCTCCCCGCTGCCTTACGGCGCTCCTTAAAGGAGGCTGCGGCTCGATGGCGGGATTTCACGCCGCTAAACAAGGAATTCGCCAAGCGCATTGGGTTTCACCGGCGTGCCGACATGTATGTCAATTCGGGGACGAATGATGCACGTGAGTCGACCATCCGGCTAACGGACTGGGGAAGTATCGTCCACGGCCGAGAGCTCGAAGAGCGTTATGCGAGCAACTTCGGAATCGAGCTACGCCACCCTTTTCATGACCGACGGCTCGTCGAGTTCGCCATAGCGCTTCCGGCAGAACAGCGGCATCGCGACGGAGTATTTAAAGTTATCCTCAGACAAGCCACACGCGGACTAATTCCCGAGTCCATCCGTTCACGGCACGACAAGGCCGATTTCTCGGCGATGTTTCCGACCGCTTTGCGCGGCTATCGCCCACGCCTCTGTGGTGGCCTGACGGCTGGTGCGGCGGTGCGGGTTAACTCTCGCATTGTCCGTGAACTCTATGAGCGGGTTCTCCGGCGCTTTGAGAACGGCGACGAGCGCTACAGTGAAGAGATGTGGAGGCTTTGGATGATACTCGGGATTGATTTCTGGATCGCCGAGTCGCTAGAAGGACTCGCAGCCGAGGTGCCCGCTCCCTCTGTCGATAAGCAGTACGAGTACGAGGCGGCATATCACCCGCTGTCATTATAGGAGATTGACATGATCGAATCAGACCTGCGTCATGATGGTACAAATAGCGACGCCCTTTCGAAGAAAAAGTATCATTCGCCGGTTTTCACGGCATATGGAACGGTGGCAAAACTCACGGAAGGCGGAGCCGATACGACCAGGAGTGATTCCGGTAACAACCACATGAAGCCGGGGGGCTAAACCTCCGGTACACGGAGTTGGTACGTGGCGCGTCTTTCGTACGACAGATTGCTCCTTTCGGACACTCATGGGCAGGACGCGTATCGCCGCGCGCTCACTCAAGCGCTGCGCGGAGGCGAGGTCGTCCTGGACGTTGGTACGGGAACCGGGATCCATGCGATATTTGCCTGTCAGGCCGGTGCTTCTAAGGTCTATGCCGTCGAGCAGGATGACATCATCGACGTTGCACGCCGTATCGCGGCGGCCAACGGCTATGCCGACCGCATCTGCTTCATTCGCGGCTCACTGATGGACGTCCACCTGCCCGAGAAGGTGGACGTCGTACTGGGAAGCCACGGGCTTCGAGACCTCTTCCGCCTGCTACCGCAGGCACGTGACCACCACCTTAAGAGCGGAGGTCGCATCCTCCCCGCCCGAGTCGAACTATTCTGCGCCCCGGTGGAGATGCCTGACCTTTATCGGGAGCGGGTGGATTTTTGGAAAGCGGGGCATTTTGACATCGACTTTTCGGCAGTCAGGCCCTACGAGGTCAATCGGCTGCATGACTGCACGGCCTCGCCGGAATCATTGCTCGGTCCTGGTGGCCGCCTCGCCTCGTTCGATCTTGCCACCATCAATACCCCCAAGCTCCGCGCCGTGGGGGAGAGTCGGATTCAACGGGCCGGCACGCTCCACGGCGTGGTCTTATGGGTAACACAGTGGCTCACCGATTCGGTGTGGTGCTCGAACCAACCTCCATCACCTTACCCGGGGGACCTTTGGACACAGGTTTTCTTTCCGATTGGCGAAGCGGTAACTGTCGAACCCGGATGCCACGTTTCCACGGCCTTGCAAACCGCCGGACCGACGTGGGGCTCCATTTGGAAGTGGAAAATCCTTGTTAAGGATCAGTCGGGGAACCTGCGACATTGTTTCGACCACTCTACAGTTGTGGGAACGGTTCTATTGCCCGCGCGACTGAAGAGGCAGACGCAGGATTACCGCCCCAAGGTCACGGCGCGGGGCCAAGCCCTTTGCCGGGTTATAGCCGCGTTCGAGATGGGCGAAACCGTCGGTGAGATCGAACGGCAGCTCATTGCGAGCTGTGCTGAAGTGTTCCGTCATCGGGATCAAGCCGCCGAATTTGTTGCGCAGGCCATTGAACGGTATGCGCAATAGCGTCCATAATGGGGCTCACCTTGTACGAACGCCTCTACCAATACCGATTCCGCGATCTGATCCTATCAAGCAGTCTGGAATTACCCGAGCTCTTGCGGGCCGAAGATACCCGACCGGACCTCCGTGTGGTCGAAGAATCCGGGCACGAGCTTGGGACGGCGTTGGAACCGTGTTACCGCCGCTGGACGCTTGCGAACGGGACGGCGTGGGCGACATTCCATAAGACAAGGGGCGGTGCCATCCGAATCCATTTTCCCGACATAGCCGAATTCATCACCTCTCCCAATGGCCGCGAGATTCGCATTCGCCGGGCGGCGGAAATCTCAGACGAGACCATACGGCATCTCTTGCTGGATCAAATCCTGCCGTCGGCGCAGTGCAGCGCTCGAGCGTTGGTCCTGCATGCGAGCGCGGTCGCCACCCCACTTGGGGCAATCGCCTTTGCAGGCGCATCCGGCCGCGGGAAGTCCACTATGGCAGCCGGCTTTATGGCGGACGGCTTTCCCCTCGTCAGCGACGACTCGCTATTGCTGGAAGAAAAAGAGGGCCGAATTTCCGCTCAGCCGAGCTATCCGGGACTGCGTCTATGGGAGGACGCGGTGGCCGGTTTGTTCGACCACCATCCACCCGTTTCCGCCGTTGCCCATTACACGAGCAAAAAACGCATCGCCTGTGACGGCCGGCGGTTGGAGTTCTGCAGAGAGCCGCTACCGCTTCTCAGGGTCTTCTTCCTTGCCCCCGCCGACCAAAGCGACAATCAGGGCATCGGCAATTCGGTGAAGATCACCCTATTGCCGCCTCGGGAAGCTTTCATGGAGCTTCTGGCACACGCGTTCCGGCTCCAAGTCCACGGACCAGACGGTATCCGGCGTGAGTTTGAGGCCCTAGCACGGCTGACAGCCCAGCCGCTATTCCATCGGCTGCACTTTCGGCGTGATTTCGGATTATTGCCGCAGGTGCGAGAAGCAATCTTAAGCAGTCTCACGGATCAGGAACCAGCGGCAAGCTTAATTTCTGGCACTGATGTCTAAGACTCCCGGAAACCTCGGCGGTAAGTTGCGCCGCGCTCGGACACAGTTGCCTTATCTGCCCAAAGTGATGGCCCTGGCTTGGGCTGCCGCGCCGGCGTGGACCTTGGCCGGCGGCGGATTGCTGCTCGCGCAAGGGCTGCTTCCTATCGCTACCGTCTACCTCACCCGGGCCCTCGTCGACGGCATGGTCGCCGCCCGGGCGACCGGCGGGGCTTGGCCCAACGTTCGGCACGTGCTCGTTTTCGTCGCGGCGCTGGCGGCGGTGCTCCTGCTGTCCGAGCTCCTCAAGGCATTCGCCGGGTGGGTACGGGCGGCACAGGCGGAGCGGATTAAGGACCATATTAGCGGGCTGATTCATCGCAAATCCGTCGCGGTGGATCTAGCGTTCTATGATTTATCGGAATATTACGATCACCTGCACCGGGCACGCGAAGACGCCTCGTATCACCCGGCGGTGCTGCTGGAGAGCACCGGCAGTTTGCTTCAGAACGGCATCACGCTCATTGCCATGATCGGCGTGTTGATTCCGTTCGGGGTGTGGCTGCCGCTGGCGTTGGTGGCGAGTGCGGTGCCAGCCCTCGTGGTAGTGCTGCGGTGTACGATGCTGCAGCACGCGTGGCGGGTGAAGTGTACGCCGATCGAACGGCGGGCGTGGTATTACGACTGGGCGCTTACCAGCGCGGACACGGCCGCGGAGCTGCGGCTGTTTGGGCTGGGGAAATATTTTCAGTCGCGCTTCCAATCGTTGCGACAGCGGCTGCGCGGGGATCGCGTGCGGATGGCGGCGCACGAAGGTCTCGCCGAACTGCTGGCGGGGTTCTTTGCACTGGTTGTTAGTGGGCTGGTCATGGCTTGGATGATCTGGCGGGCGCTGCGGGGCAGTATCTCGCTAGGGCAATTGGCGCTCTTTTACCAGGCGTTCAATCAGGGCCTCGGGCTCGTGCGGTCTTCGCTGGGCAACATCGGGCGGATCTATTCTACGAGCCTGTTTCTGGGGAACCTATTTGAGTTCCTACGATTGGAGCCAAAGGTCACCAATCCGCCGCAGGCGGCTAGCGCGCTGCAAACGCTGGCCCGGCACATTCGATTCGAACACGTCACGTTCCGCTACCCGGGAAGCGAGCGCGTGGCCCTGCGCGACTTCAACCTCGTCGTGCCGGCGGGGCAGGTGGTGGCGCTGGTCGGGCCCAACGGGGCGGGGAAGAGCACGCTCATCAAGCTCCTATGCCGCATGTACGACCCGGACGGCGGGCGGATCGAGGTGGACGGGACCGATCTCCGCGATTTCGACCTCGAATCGCTCCGCCGGGTGTTCACGGTCCTGTTCCAGCAGCCGGTCCGGTACAACGCGACGGTCGCTGAGAATATCGCGATGGGCGACGTCGAGGCCGCGCCGTCGGCGGAGGACATCCGCGCCGCTGCGGCCGCGGCGGGGGCGGACGAAATCATCGCCCGCCTGCCCGGGGGCTACGAAACGCTGCTGGCCAAGGGCTTCACCGATGGCACGGACCTGAGCGTCGGCGAGTGGCAGCGGCTGGCGCTGGCGCGTGCATTCCTGCGGCAAGCGCCCGTCATTCTGCTGGACGAGCCGACCAGCGCCATGGACTCCTGGGCTGAAGCGGATTGGATGGACCGTTTCCGCGCGCTCGCCGCGGGGCGCACCGCGATCATCATCACCCACCGCTTCACGACCGCGATGCACGCCGATACGATTCACGTCATGTCCGGCGGGAGCATCGTCGAATCCGGGAGCCACGCTCAGCTTCTTGCCCAGGAGGGGCTGTACGGCGAATCGTGGCGCGCCCAAACCCAGGCGGTTTCATGAGCGCCGGTCCCGCCGCCGCTTCGGCGGATCTCGCCCGGCCTGAAGTGCAACTTTTGCTCGCTTGTGCTCGGGCGGGCGTTCCGTCAGACAAAGCATCGCACGTCCGCTCGCTTGTCGCGCGTGGGATCGACTGGGAATACGTCCTCCGCATCGCCGGGCGCAACCGCGTGATCCCGCTGGTCCACCGCAATCTTTCCATAGTCGCGCCGGATCTCGTGCCGCAGCCGATGCGCGCGCGGATGGGCGAAATAAGCTCGGGCATCGCCGGCCGCGGCATGTTTATCACGGCGCGGGCGCTCGTTCTCCTGCGGCGACTTTCCGAAGCGGGCATCACGACGATCCTTTACAAAGGCCCGACCCTCGCCGCTCTGGCGTATGAGCACATCACGCTGCGCGAGTATGGCGACATCGACATTTTGGTTCGTCCGCGCGACGTCCGCCGGGCCTCCGAGGCGATTGAGGCATGTGGATACCACGCGGACCTGCGGCTTTCCGCGTCGCAAGAGCGGCTGCACATTGTGCTGCATTCGGAATTCATCTTTTATCACCCCACTTCACACGAGACGGTCGAAATGCATTGTAGGCTTTGCGGTGCGTTCGTCTGTTTTCAGCCAGACTATCGATCCTTGTGGCGGAACGCGAAAAAGGGCCGCCTGCTCGGGCAACCCGTGCTCGAGCTTTCGCACGAAGATTTGGTTCTGTTCCTCTGCGTGCATGGGGCCATACATTGCTGGGATTGCCTGGAATGGATTGTTTCGCTGTCGGAAGTGGTGGGGCGGACTCCGGGGCTGGATTGGGGCCGCGTCATGTCACAGGCCAGGTCCGCCGGGGCGAGCCGGATGCTTTATCTGGGCTTGTCGTTGGCGCGCGATCTTTTTCAGTGCGCGTTGCCGGAGAGAGTGCAGGCGGAGTTGGATCGGGATGGCAGCATACGCAGCCTGAGCAGAGACGTGTTCGCGCGGCTCTTTGGCGAAGGGAGCGCTACGCCGCATATTCTGCGGAGCCACATCTTTCATCTCGCCGCCCGCGAGCGGCTGCGCGATCGGATCGAATATTGTTTGCGACTGGCGTTCACGCCTACCCCCGAAGACTGGAAATTCATGAACACCGGCCCCGTCTTCCTCCACTTTCCTCTCCGGTTCCTTCGGCTGGGGGTTCGGGCGTTGTCACGGGTTTGGAAGCGGTCCCCGGGAAAATAACGCGGTTGAGCTGGGTGAGCCATCGCCGGCGCAATTCAGTCGATCGGCTCGACCAGCGCGCCGTGCAGCTCGAGGCTCACGGCGCGGCCGAGCATGTCCACGGCGAGAATCAATTGCTCGCTGCTCCCCCGCGATTCGACGATACCCTGCAACCCGCGCAGCGGCCCCGAAGTCACCTCAACCCGCACGCCCTTCTTCAAGTACGGGTACGGATCGAGCGGCGTGTCGCTGTCCAGCGCCTTGGCGAGATTTTGCAATTCCCACGTTAGCTCCTTCTGGTCAGCGACGGGGATGATCTGCGCGACCCTTCCCGTGCGGTCGGCGAAATAGGTTTCCTCGTTCGAGCCGCGGAGAAAGAGGTAGCCGGGGAATAACGCCTCCTGCACTTTTGCCTTGCGATTGCCCCAAAAGCGGATCTTCGTGACGAGCGGAAGAAAATGCGCGATCCCGTTCTCCGTCAGATCCGCCGCAAGCGCCTTCTCCTGCCTGCTGCGGGTGGACAACACAAACCATGCGCCCGGACGGTCAAACGGCGACTCGGCTTCGATCATGCGGCGACCACTTGCATTGTTCCTGCGGATCCGATTTCGGCTCCGGCAATGGTACGCAGAAAATTTCCGTTTGCTAACCGGAGGGTCCAAACCGGACGCCATTCCCGAGCGCCGCGGCACACTGGGACGTGGCGCTCGGGACGTGCATCGGCGTTCCGGCGCGCGTCGGCACGGCGTTGAAGTTCCCCGTCGTGTTCGCTGCGCCCAACACGTTCATCGCGGTCGTCAGATTGGACCCGTCGGTTGCCCAGGCGCCCTCCTCTCCACCAAGTTGCTCCCAGCCGCCACGGCACAGATATGCTTTCCCGTCCCCCGTCGTTGCGTACCGTGACCGGCGCCAGGGGACCGAAGTCACGCGCCAACTTATCAGCGTAGAGACGTTTGAGAGGACGGAAGGCGTTGCAGTAGTTCCCGACCTTACCGACGGGACGGTGCTTGGTCCGGAAGAGCGGATTGGTGTAACTTTTATCCAGGTAATATTGAGGTTTGAGCGACTTTGGTCGTCCCATGACGCCGCATCCGAAAGGAGCTCTGTCCCACTGGGGGCAAAACCCGGCTTCCGAAAGTCGCGCCCCCAAGCGAGGCGGGTTACGCGTCCGTCGCGTCCGGCGTGAATTAGGTTCATTGGGCGGTACAGGGCTCGAACCTGTGACCCCCAGCGTGTCATGCTGGTGCGCTAGCCAACTGCGCCAACCGCCCGGGAAATCGGTCGCCGGAAAGCATCCGCTCGTTTCGGTGCGAGCCTCGGTGAGCGGCAACCATCTCGCGAACATCATAGGCGAAAAACTGACGCTTGCAAGATTCCGCGTGAGCGCGCCCCTAGAAAGCGCATTTACTCTTATAGAGGATCGCACAATCGGACTCAGCTGTGGCAGGCTAAACAGAGCGCGGGAAAAGTTTCAATTGCGGCCCGAAACGGAGGAGATGCGAGAATCGGATGGATTTGTCCGTTGACCCACTGCTCGCCCTAGCAAATCGGATCAGTTCATCCGATTTGCAGAATTGGGGACACCGTAGACAGGACCCGGCACTCGTGGAATCGAAGTGGGCGCGATTCGCCTTTTCGGTTTGTTTTATGGTCGTAAAACTTGGTGAATGGGGTTCGCTGTGGACCGACCGACGCACCGCCTGTCGCGCTCGGGGCGACTCTTTGCAGGGGATGGCCCCATCGCCTATACAAGGGGTTGTATAGCGGGAGAGGACTTGACCAAGCGGCAGCACAAACATCTGATCGACGTGCAGACGGACGAGGAGATCGTCACGGTCACCATCGGCAGCGATGGGGGCGTGCCGGGGGGTTTTGCCAAGCTCTTTAACCGTGTCATCGATTCGGAAGCATGGGCACGGCTCTCGGACGCTGGGAGGGCGGCGTATCTGCCGCTCGTGCGGTTCGCGGATCATCGCAATCAGTTCCGGGTGCGGGTCGGGCAGGCCGCGATCATGAAGTACGGCGGGCTCTCCCGCTCCTCCGCCAAGCGCGCGATGAAAGACCTCGTCGCCAACAAGTTGATCGTCATCGTCGATCGCGGCGGGGTAAGCGAAGCGGGGGAAAACGAATCGAACATCTATCAGCTCCTGGTCCCCGCGGATGCCCGCGTCCGCACCGGGGGCAGTCCGGCCGCGAACCCCCCTGGGGTCCTTCAGCGAACCCCCTCCCGGACCCCGGTTGAACCCCCACCCCCGCCGGCAGCGGACCGGCCGGCGGTCCCCGGACGAACCGCCGCGGGGGGCCTCAAGGGCGTGGCAGGGGGGGCCGCGACGGAACCCCTATTAAGAAGAATAGATAAAGAACACAGCAAGATGCCCTTGGCGGGGCGCATTGAACTCGCGCCGACCTCGGCGGAAAGTGCTGCTGTTCTTTTGGAGGAAAAGGGAGTGGAGCCTGGGGCCAGCGCGCAACTCGCCGCGACGTACCCGTACCAGCGGATCGTCGACGTCATCACGACGATGGAATGGCGCAAGGCCCGCGGCAAGTGCGAGAACCCCGGCGGGTTCATCCGCGACGCGCTGGTCAAGCAATGGCAAACCCCCCACGCGGTAACCGAGGCGCGGGCGCGGGCCGAGGCGCGCCTTCGCGCCGAAGCCGCCGAGCGTGAGACGCGCGCCGCCGCCGTCCGCCAGCAGGCCCAGGTCGGCGACGAAGAATCCCGCATCGAGCGGCTGGTCGCTTCGCTGGATGACGAGGAGCTTGCGATCCTGGCCCAGTCGGTGTTGGAGAAGTACGAGGGCAACGCCGCTGTGACGGCGGTGCTGACCCGCAAGCCGACGCGGGAGTGCCGGCTGATGAAGATGGAAATCGCCGCGATGCTGGCGGGGGGGCGCGAGCGGGTGGGGTGAGAGGGAAGCCGTCGCGCGCTTGCGGTTCAGTCGAAGGAATACCCCGCGAAGAAATACTCGTGCGGCTGGTCGTCCTTGTAAACGATGATGTAGATGCCTTGGCCGCGTTCGATGTCGTCGTAGAAGTCCGTGGTGGCTTCGATCATCTCATGCGTCGGGTGCGCGGTGCCGAAAAGCGATTTCAGTTGGGCATCCGGAAGCGGACATACACTGCACATCTCCGGCGAGTCGCCGACCATCAGGATATCGAGGATGGAGGCCGTACCGTCGGCACCCATGTTGGTGAACGCGTCGTCAGGCGTCGCCGGTTTCATCTCGCTACCGCGGAAATCACCCGATTCGAAAACACGCTCCCGTAATTTTTTCAATGCGGCCTCGACGCTCGCCTCGAATGGGACGAAATAGTTCCAAGGTTCGCCGCCCATTGAAATCTCCTTCGGTCACGTCTTACAAGGCCTATTGGCGGTTGGATCGACTGAATCCGTTACATCACTCCCGAGCTGCGAAGCAACCACCACACGGCGGCGATGAATGCCCCCATCGCCAAGATCACAATCGCCAGTCCAACCCCCGCCGCTCCGCATCCGACCGGTCCGGCTGGTCCGCCCGATGGAATTCCCAATGTCACGTTATTTGTCCCCAAAGAACACGCTGTTGTGCTTCGCCCCTTGGCGCGGCTGGGCCATCCAATCCGTTACCGCCTGCTTCCACCGCGCGTAGTGCGGCGTGGCCTGGTGGGCGGCGAAGCCTTCCTTCGCGTGATACGCCTCGTACAGGAGAAAGCGCGCCGGGTCGTCCTCGGCTTGCAGCACGTCGAAGCGGGCGTTGCCCGGCTCCTTACGGGTGTTTTGGGCGTTATCCAGGGTGGCCGTTTTGAATTGTTCTACGAATTCAGGTTTGACGAAAATGGTCACGGCGACGACGTACATGGACGGGCTCCTTCCTATTGCCCCCGGTGCATCGTCATCTTAGCGCGGCGCGCCTTGCGCGTACACAGCCGGGAGGTGGGCTCCGAAGCCGCGGCGAAAAAAAGAGTCGAGTAAGATTAAGAGTAGGAGTAAGAGTAGGATGGCGCACTGAGGCGCGCCTGGGAGCACGATCCTACTCATAATCGTAATCGTCCGTGCTTTGGCCCCCGCAGGATGTCGGCTCGCGACTCGAAGAGAGTATCATTCCCGAAAAGGAATCCCCTATGCGAAAGCAAGGAATAGCCATCGGTCTCGTCGCGGCGTTGCTGTTGCCGCTCGTTACGGGCGCGAAGGCCGCCGCGGCCAGGCCGGTCAAAGTTTTCATCCTCGCCGGGCAGTCGAACATGGAGGGGAAGGCGAAGGTTTCGCTGCTCGAATACCAGATCAAGCAGCCGGGGACGCGCGAGCGATTCGGGCATCTGCAGAAGGACGGCAAGTGGGTCGAGCGCGACGACGTGTGGATCAAATTCCTCGACCGAAAAGGGAAGCTGACCGTCGGCTACGGCAGCCCGGGCTGCATCGGGCCGGAGCTGGAATTCGGGAACGTGGTGGGGGACCGGTACGACGAGCCGGTGGTGCTGATCAAAACCGCCTGGGGCGGCAGAAGCCTCTTCCGCGACTTCCGCCCGCCGGGCGCGGGGCTGCCGGCACAGGAGGTACTGGAGAAAATGCTGGCGGAGGAAAAGAAGAGAAAACCGGAGGCCACGCTCGACGACATCAAGGGGCAATTCGGCGCTTCGTACCGCGCGATGCTCGAAGAGGTAAACTCCACACTCGCGGACCTCAAGACGCTTTTTCCGCAGTACGAAGGGCAGGGGTATGACTTGGCGGGTTTGGTCTGGTTCCAGGGGTGGAATGACATGATCAATGCGGCGTACACCGCCGAGTATGCGGAAAACCTGGCCCACTTCATCCGTGACGTGCGCAAAGATCTCAAAGCCCCGAACCTTCCAGTCGTCATCGGCCAGATGGGCGTCGGCGGGGTGGAGGGCGCTGAACCGAACGTCCGCAAGTTCAAAGAAGCGCAGGCTGCAGTCGGCGACATGTCCGAGTTCAAGGGGAACGTCGCGATCGTGAAGACGGACGGGTTCTGGGACAAGGAGGCAGATGTGGTCTTCAAAAAGGGATGGCGTGAAAACCTCGCCGAGTGGAATACCGTCGGGAGCGATTATCCGTACCACTATCTGGGCAGCGTGAAGACGATGTGCGCGATCGGCAAGGCGTTCGGCGAAGCGACGCTCGATCTGCGCGGCGAGAAGCGGTAGGTGGCACAGCCGCCCCCGGCTGTGCTACACGGTTTCCTCGGGATCGGGTCGCAGGGTGAAGAGGCGAGCGCTATGGCAAAGTTCGAGTTCTACAGCGTCCCGCGCATCGTTTTCGGCCGCGGGCAATTCGCGCGGGCGGGGGAGATTGCTGCGTCACTGGGGAAGTCTGCGCTGGTCGTTTTCAACGGGGGCGAAGAGCTTTCCGCGCGCCTGGCCGATTTGCTCAAGCAGGCCGGCGTACGCTCGGTCGCATTTCGCCAGCGCGGCGAGCCCCAGGCCGGCGATGTGGACCTGGCGACGCAAGCGGCGCGCGGCGAAGCGTGCGACATGGTGGTCGGCCTGGGCGGCGGGAGCGCGATCGACGCGGCCAAGGCCGTCGCCGGGCTGCTCGCCAACGGCGGGGCGGCGCTCGATTACATGGAGGTCGTGGGCAAGGGGCAGAAGATCACGCGGCAGGCCGTGCCGTGGATCGCGATTCCGACCACCGCGGGGACGGGCGCGGAGGTGACGAAGAACGCCGTGATCGGCGCGCCGGAGCGCAAATTCAAGGCCAGCATTCGGGGCGAACAACTCCTCGCGCGCGTCGCGCTCATCGACCCGGAACTGGGCATGACGGTGCCGCCCGATGTGACGGCGCGATCGGGCATGGACGCGCTGTGCCAGTGCATCGAGGCGTACACGTCCAAGGGCGCGCAGCCGATGACCGATGCGCTGGCGATGCGGGGCGTCACGCTGGCGGCACGATCGTTAAGAAGGGCGTATTTCGATGGTCGAGATCTGGCGGCGCGCGAGGACATGGCGATGGCGGCCCTGCTGAGCGGCATCGCGCTGACGAACGCGGGGCTGGGAGCGGTACACGGGTTTGCCGCGCCGCTGGGGGCGAATTTTCCTGCACCGCACGGGGCGGTGTGCGCGGCGCTGCTGCCGCATGTCATTGAGGCGAATGTCGAGGCGCTTTCCGCGGGATGGGGCAGCTCGGAGATCGATCGATATGCGGCGGTGGGGCGGGCGCTTGCGGGGCGGAGCGATTTAGCCGATCCGGAAGCCATTGACGCGGCGGTAAGAATCGTCGCGGAACTCGCGTGCGATGTGGATATTCCACCGTTGGGGCAATTTGGGGTGACGGAAAGCGATGTGCCGGGGATGGTGGAGCTGGCGAAGAAGGCCAGCAGCATGCGGTACAACCCCGTCGAGCTGACGGACGCAGTGCTCGCGGACGTGCTGCGCAACGCGATTTGAGCGGAATACTTTGCCCGGTCCCGTCAATTCGACCGGTCAACCCCGGCCCAATTTTTGGCTCCAGCAGTACCTCGGTGTGCAAACCTGTCGCATCGTTTGCCGCGCACAAAGAGGTATTGCATATCCCGTTATCGCACCTCTCTCACGGTGTGATTTTGTATGACCAACATTCTTATCGTCGAAGACCATTCGATCGTCCGCGAGCCGCTCGCCCGGCTGCTTCGCCTTGAGGGATACCGGGCACTGTGCGCCGCGGACGGCAACGAGGCCCTTGCCGTGCTTCGGTCCGAGCACGTCGACCTCGTGCTGCTGGACCTGATGATGCCGCACAAAGGCGGCGTGGCATTCATGGAAATGCTGCGCGAGCAGGAACGCTGGCGCGATCTCCCCGTGATCGTGCTGACGGGAGTCCTGGAGGGCTCTGCGCTGCAGCGCGTCCGCGAGCTCAACGCGACAGACGTTTTGACCAAGGCGCGGTTCACCGTGGACGAGCTGTTCGCGCGGATCGGGCAGATCGTGGGGAAGGAAGCAGAGAATGAAGTGAGCAGAGGGCAGAGTGAATGTTGCAAAGCGAAGAGTGCAGTATGCGGAATGCAGAATTTGCCCCGGAGGGGCGTAAGCCTTTAGCCCACGGCGCGAGCCAAGGGTATCTACACAACTACGTCGCCGCCATCCGGGGCGGCGGCAGGAGGTTGGGAAACATCGCCTCCGTCAGGCGGCGCAGGTCGTCGATGTCGTACTCCTGCAG